>NZ_PQLN01000120.1:0-10772 GCF_002919855.1 Aeromonas sp. ASNIH8
TGAATATCGACTGGGAGAAGCTCCGCCACAAGTAACGGAGCTAACAGGAGACCAGCAGATCATTTTGGAGGTATTGGGTGAGCGCTATCGGCAAATTTATTCCTAAATCAGGTGCGGAATGTCGGTTCGATGGCCGCGTTGAGGGCCAGCAGGTTGGTCTGCTCGGCGATGCCGCGAATCACGTCCAGCACCATGCTGATGCTGGCGCTGTCGGTCTCAAGTTGCTGCACCACGCTCCCGGCCTGCTCTATCTGGCGGGAAACCTGCTCTATGCTGCCGATGGCGCTGCGCACCACCTGGTTGCCCTGGGTGGAGGTGCGGGAAGGGGTCAGCTCACGAAACGGAAAAAATCGTACGCTAAGCTTCGGCAAGCATTCGTAGCGGCCGGAACTTGCCTTGCTCGACCTGCTTGTTCTGCCGCCAGATGTAATCGCCGGTCAGGTTGATGTGCTCCCAGCCCAGCGGCGAAAGATGCGGTAGCAGCCCCTTGTCGATGTTCTTGCCCGAGTCGCGCAGCGCCTGGACTGCCCGTTCCAGGTAAACCGTGTTCCACAGGATGATCGCCGCCACCACTAGGTTGAGGCCGCTCGCGCGGTAGCGCTGGTTCTCGAAACTGCGGTCACGGATTTCACCGAGCCGGTTCAGGAACACGGCTCGGGCCAGCGCGTTCTTGGCCTCCCCCTTGTTCAGACCGATCTGCACGCGGCGGCGCAACTGGACGTTCTGCATCCAGTCGAGCGCGAACAGCGTGCGCTCGATGCGCCCCAGCTCGCGCAAGGCCACGGCCAGGCCGTTCTGGCGCGGATAGCTGCCGAGCTTTCGGAGCATCAGCGAGGCCGTCACCGTGCCCTGCTTGATCGAGGCTGCCAGCCGCAGGATTTCATCCCAATGGGCGCGAATGTGCTTCACGTTGACGTTGCCACCGATCAAACCGGCGAGCGTCGGGTACTGTTTGGCGTCGCCGTGGATATATAGGCGCTTGTCGGCCAGATCGCGGATGCGAGGGGCGAAGCGGAAGCCCAAGAGGTGCATCAGCGCAAACAGGTGATCGGTGAAGCCGGCTGTGTCGGTGTAGTGCTCCTCGATGCGCAGGTCAGATTCGTGATACAGCAGCCCGTCCAGGACGTGGGTAGCGTCGCGCACCGTGGCATTGATGACCTTGGTGTGAAATGGCGCGTACTGGTCGGAGATGTGGGTGTAGAACTGCACGCCCGGCTCCTGACCGTACTTCAGGTTCACTTGGCCGGCAGCTTGGCCACGGCCGCCGGCCTTGAAGTTCTGGCCGTCCGATGACGACGTGGTGCCATCGCCCCAGTAGGCGGCGAAGGGTTGGCGGAACTGGGCGTTGACCAGCTCGGCCAGACCCGCCGAATAGGTTTCGTCGCGGATGTGCCACGCCTGCAACCACGTCAGCTTGGCGTAGGTCACACCAGGGCAGGACTCAGCCATCTTGGAGAGGCCCAAGTTGATGGCATCGGCAAGGATGGTCGTCAGCAACAGGTGCTGGTCTTCGGCCGTCGCGCCGCTCTTGAGGTGCTTGAAGTGGCGGCTAAAGCCGATCCAGCCATCGACTTCCAGCAGCAGCTCGGTGATCTTCAGGTGCGGCAGCAAGCTGTATGCCTGCTGCATCAACGCTTTGGCCTCATCCGGCACGGCATTGTCCAGCGGCGTAATCTTGATTCGCCCGGTGCTCGTGATGGCTGCATCGGGTAGTTCGTTGGCAGCGGCGAGCCGCTCGGCTGTCGCCAGTTGCTCTTGCAGCACCGCAAGACGAGCGTCCAGAAAGCGGTCGCAGTCGGTATCGACAGCCAGGCCCAATTCCCGCTGGTCACGCTGCGCCGCGAATCGCGGCGGTGGCAAAAGGTAGTCCTCGAAATCCTTGAACTGACGCGAGCCCTGGACCCAGATGTCGCCGGAGCGCAGTGAGTTCTTCAGCTCGGACAGAACGCAAAGCTCGTAGAAGCGCCGGTCAAGCCCATCTTCCGTGCGCACTAGGCTTTCCCAGCGCTTGCGCACGAACGACGTGGGCGCGTCGTCCGGCACCTTGCGCGCTTGGCGGAAGTTCATCCCTTTGAGCACTTCGACGCCGGACAGCAGTTCGCGCGCTGCCGGCGCAGCCTTCATGGTCAGCGCGTCCAGCAGGGCCGGCGTGTAACGCCGGAGCTGGGTGAAGCCGTCGCCGACCAGGGACAGGAAATCGAAGTCTTCCGGCCGGGCGAGCGTTTCCGCTTCGGTAATGCTTTCGCTGAACGCATCCCAAGAGATGATCGCCTCGATGGCGGCGAACGGATCGCCGCCCGACTGCTTGGCTTCCAGTAGGACGCGGCCGATGCGTGAGTACAGCCGCACCTTGTCGTTGATCGCCTTGCCGGACTGCTGAAAGCGGTCGGCATGGTTACGCTTGGCCTTGCTGAACAGCGAACCCATGAAACGGTCGTGCAGGTCGATGATCTCGTCGATCAGCGTGGCGCGGGTGTCGAGGATCACCGCGACCAAGGTTGCATAGCGACGGTTCAGCTCCAGGTCGCGCAGGTGCTGGGCCGTCATCTGCCCGCCTTCGCGGGCGAGCTTCAGCAGACGGTTCTGGTGGATGGCATGCTCCAGGCCGTCCGGGAGCGACAGGTCGCGGATGGTTTTCAGCCGCTCCAGGTGGGCCAGCACATGCTTGGGCTTCGGTGGGCCGGGCGGCTGGCGCAACCAGATCAGCCCACTGCCCTTGGTGCCCTCGCGGATCGCCAGCAGCCCGTCGAGCGCACGGCGGTGGAAATCGCCGAGCGGCGCGGTGAGCGTTTCGTAGACCAGGCGTGTGCCGCGCGTAAGCGCCTCGCTGCACACGCGCTCGATGACATCGACGGTCGGTAGGATGATGCGTTGTTGCCGTAGCAACTCGACCAGCGCCTCGGCCAGCACGATACCCCGGTCGGTCTGCTGGGCCAGTTCGGCGAGCTGGTGAACGAAGTGCCGATAGTCGGCGACAGCGAACGGCGTCAGTTTCAGCCACGCTTGCAACTCCAACAGGTGCTCGCGCCGGGTTTCAGGCCGCTGCGCATACTGCGACCAAATGTCCGGCTCGATGCGCAACTGGCGACCGACGATCTTCAGCAGGGAGGCGGGCGGCTCCGCGTCAGTCGGCAGGGCAAAGCCGGGGTAGCGCAGGTAGCACAACTGCACCGCGAAGCCGAGCCGGTTGTGGCTGCCGCGCCGCTGGCGAATCACCGACAGGTCGGACTCGGAGAAGGTGTAATGCTGGATGAATTCATCGTCAGTAGCCGGGAAGGCAAGCAGGCTGGTGCGCTCGGCGGGCGTCAGCAAATTGCGGCGAGGCATGGTCAGTCATCCGTTCTCAGATACTGGTACAAGGTTTCTCGGCTGATGCCGAACTCGCGGGCGAGCTGCGCCTTCTTCTCGCCAGCGGCAGCGCGGCGGCGCAAGTCGGCCACCCGCTCAGGCGCGAGGGCCTTCTTGCGGCCCCGGTAGGCTCCGCGCTGTTTGGCGAGCGCAATGCCCTCGCGCTGACGTTCGCGGATCAGGGCGCGTTCGAACTCGGCGAACGCGCCCATCACCGACAGCATCAGGTTCGCCATCGGCGAGTCCTCACCGGTGAAGGTCAGGCATTCCTTCACGAACTCGATGCGCACGCCGCGCCGGGTAAGCCCCTGTACCAGGCGGCGCAGGTCGTCCAGGTTGCGCGCCAGGCGGTCCATGCTGTGCACCACCACCGTGTCGCCCTCGCGCACGAAGGCGAGCAGCGCGTCGAGCTGCGGGCGCTGCGTGTCCTTGCCCGACGCCTTGTCGGTGAACACCTTGTCCACCGGGACGTGTTCGAGCTGCCGTTCCGGGTTCTGGTCGAAGCTACTGACGCGGACGTAACCGATGCGATGCCCTTGCAAGATGCCTCCCGAGCTGAAAGTGTCAGGAAGGAATCTATGGCCTTGTGCGGCAGCCGTCAAGAAATTGGAAACATGGCTCTATTCTGACGCTTCCAAATGGCTTAACCTGACATCCGGTTAGGGTATAGCCCAGACTGACACTTGACTTATTGATACAACATGCAAGTGAGTGATACCGGAACATTTGGCATTTTTTACTATCTGAAGTATGATTTTACTTTCATCAGTAAAGAGTATTTCGCCGATGCGCATTTAACCTGTCCGCACCCCGCTTTTAATTCCTCTCCCGCCCGGGAGAACGGGTGCGTCTTACCGTGACAGGTTGATGCTGACTCCTCTGTTTTTTTTCCAATCTGTGGACTCGTGTCCCTGTCATTTGGCTATGGCTCTTGGCCTGCTGCTTCGGCATCGGCCCAAAGGAGTTCAGATGACCCATATCGCATGTCATATCAAACAGTTGCAGTTGCCCTTTGGTGCATGTTCGCAGCCCCTTACCTTTTCCCTGCCCACTGCAGGCGCTACCCTGATTGGCCGCAACGGCATCGGCAAGAGCCTGCTGCTCGAACTGCTGGCGGGCCAGCGCCGTCCGGTTGCGGGCAAGATCGAGTGGCACCGGCCCATCGGCTGGTTGTCCCAGTTTGTGCCAGAAGGGGAGTGCTGCGTAGCTGACTTTATCGGTTGGGGCGAGCGGCTGCGCGCCCTTGAGCGGATCGAGCAGGGCAGCACGGACGAGCGGGATTTCGAGTTGTTGGCGGAGCGCTGGTCTTTGCGCAGTGATCTTGCAGCCCTGTTGGCAGAAGCCGGTCTGGCGCTGGATGCTTACCAACCGCTCGACCGGTTAAGCGGTGGCCAACTTGGCCGTTTGCGTCTGCTTGCCCTATTCGTCAATCCGGATCACTTTCTGTTGCTTGATGAGCCAGACAACCACCTCGATGCCTCTGGCATCGACTGGCTAAGCCAGCAACTGGCCAGACATCGCGGAGGTTACCTGCTGGTGAGCCACGACCGGCGCCTTCTCAATCAAACCAGTCAGATTCTGGAGCTGAGCGAGCAGGGGTTGCAGAGTGCCCGCCTCTCGTTTGACGAGTTTCTGGCGCAGCAAGCCGAGGTACAGGCTGCCCGCAGAACCAGTTTGGCGCAAGCGGTGCGAAATGAAAAGGCGGCGGCGCGCAGCGTGCAAAAAGTGCGTGAACAGGCGGCCAGACGAGCCAGTCAAGGGCGGCGTGAGCGCGGCTCCCAAGCCAAGATCCTGCTTGATTTCAAGGCGGAACAGGCAGGCAAATCCCTTGGCAAAGTGCTGGACCGCCATGAGCGGGGCCACAGTGCGCAAGTGGAGGCCCGCACCGAGGCGGCAGCCGCGCTGGCGGCGGTGCAGCCGCTCATCATGCAGTGGCCGGAGGAGATCGAGCGCAAGGGGGCTGCCCAGCCGCTGGTGATTACGGCTGCGCGTCACGTGCGCTGGCATGGCCAGCGGGTTGATCTGGTGCTGCAACGGGGTGAGCGCTGTTTGATCGGCGGTCGCAATGGCTGCGGCAAATCGAGTCTGCTGCGGATGTTGCGCGGGGAGCTGGAGCCCGAGACGGGCAGCTTTCGCATCAATGGCAAGATGGCTTGCCTCGATCAGGGGCTCAGTCTGATTGCGCGGGATCTCAGCCCGCTTGCCAACCTGTTGACAGTGGCTCCGACACTGGCCGAGAGTGATGCGAGAACACGGCTGGCGGGCATAGCCCTGCGCGGCGATCGCGCCCTGACGCCTTGTCATGGTCTGAGTGGGGGTGAGCGGTTAAAACTGGGTCTGCTGATGGTACTGGCGCAACTGCCCGACCTGCTGCTGCTCGATGAACCGGACAACCATCTGGATCACCCCTCGCGTCAGTTGCTCACTCAGGTCCTGGCGGACTACCCAGGCACTCTGTTATTGGTCTCTCACGATCCCGACTTCGTTGCAGGGGTTGGGATTGGTAAAGAATTAAATCTTTCAGAGTGACCGCAAGGTGATTGACCTAGATGCCCTTGTGGCAGGGGTTTAGAGGAGTTGACGGAAATTTCGGCGGTTCCGGCTTACAACCCGTTGAAGCCATAGATACGATCCCGAAACAGATCACGACAATCCGGGTGTAACACATCCGGACCAATACATAAAATCTGCTGCAGATAGTCGGGATCACCGATACTGCGCAGTGATGCAGGTACAGAGGTGATGCGCTCGACCGCCAGATACATATCCGGACAGATACCCGCCTTGTGCAGCGCGGTCACGGCAGTCCCACAAGCGATGACAATCGCCTTGTCCTGATAGCGGCGAATTAACTCAACCGAACTGTCAAACGAGGGGCCATTCGCAACGATGAACACGGGCACGTGACGCCACTGCTGGGGCAATGCTACATCGCGCCGAAAGAAGGGTACTCCGGCTTCCATATTGCTCAGGCTTTGCGATAACGAGAACAGTGTATCGTCAAAGAAGCCCCAGCCCATGCTGATGAAGTAAAGCTCGCGCGCTACCTTCTGCACCAGACGTTGCAAAACCTCGGAGCGATAGTGAACCAGACCAAACGACGTGGCACACAGGAATGGCGAGCGCTTCTCGGTGACAGCACGGAAGGCTGTCAGAACCTCATCTTCTGCCTGCCCCAGAAAGATATGTAGCCCCATATTCTGGCTATTGAGATATTCCAGCAGCGGGGCCCAGTCAAAGGCGTGTAGCGAGGCATAGAAGAGATCTTCATTAGGCTCGAATACATACAGATTAGCAATCTGGCAGCGCTCATACAGATAGGCAAGTTGATATCCAAGACCAACCCCGAACATCAAGCCTAGGGGCATGGATTCCGGGATCTGCTCCAGCAACGGATGTTCGGCCTGCTCCCCTTTCATCTGCTGGACCAGTTCATTCATATACTTGATATGCTGCTGGCCAATCCAATCACCCTCAACATCAAGATTGAAACGGATGATAGTCGAGTTTCCCAGTGTCAGTTCAACTTGCTGCAGACACTCCTGATAGGGATCCTCACCGTAAACACTCGTGGCGTTGTCTTTCCACCTCAGATTGGGAATCCCATTATCGGTACAGAACATTTCGAAGGGACGCTGTACCTGATAATGTTCAAAACGAGCAGCAATTGCAGGAACATAATGCGCAAATGCGGCCATATTGGCCGCATAGCGTTGTGGCAGCACCTCACGCATCGCCCGCTCCTGTTCACATAGCATGGCAACCCGCTTTTTCATCTCTTCCCCATCGGTCAATATCTGCTGCACTTCGCTCATTCTCCCCCCTTGCAGTGCTGACGGTACAGTTGCCGAGCCTTGCCCGCGACTTTTAGATTGAGTAACAGCTGCTCAACCGTCTGTTGCTTACTTCGCAACACCAGAGTCAACTGCTGCTCCCGCGCCAAGATCGTTGTCGCCAATTGACGGATCTGGCTGCGAAGCGTCTCATCGGTCACAGGGTGATCGGTCAATGTCTGCAAGATGAGCAAACGACGTTCCATGATGAGAGCAGCCTCCTCCCACTGCTGATGCGACACAGCCACCTCGAGGGCGGCTGTCTGTTGCTCCAGCTCATCCAGCAACTGCAGATGGGCAATCATGCGGATGTACCCTGACGCTGCTGGCTGAACGCCTTTTGCTTTTCACTTTCGGGGATCTGATCCCAGCCTGACTTGATGGTAATCATCAGATTGGCCACTTCGTCGATGGGGGCTATATCCATCGCCCGGCTGGCATCCATCAAGCGAGTCTTCATATAGTCATATAACGCATACAGATCCTGAGGCACCTGGCCAAACGACAGATCCAGCGAATCCTGCAACCCATTCAGGATCGCCATCGCCTTGGAGATGGATGCCGACTTGGCGGCATAATCCCGACGCTCGATCGCGCCCTTGCTCTGCGCCAGCCGCTCCAGCAGCCCCTGCATCAGCATCTGGATAATGCGGTGCGGATCGGCAACCGCCATCTCCGCATCGAGACTGGTCGTTTTATATGCCTTCAGATTACGGTTGTACATGCACGGTCCTCTACATCAACAACACTCGGCGTTGAGAACAGAATAACTTAAGACGTACTCAGCAAGCTCAAATACGAGGCTGAGCTTTGCATCTGCGCCAACAGGGTATCGAGACTACCATATTGCGCCCGCAAGTTGGCTTCATACTTTTCAAGTTGATCGGCGGCGGTCGCCTCGCGAGTACTGAGATCCCGCAGGTCCGAGTTCAGCTGATCCTGACGCTGCGAGATCAGGCCCCCGGTCTTGGTGTACTCCTTGAGCGAGGTTTGCAGTTTGCCGGCAACCCCATTCTCGCCACTGAACAGCGCAACGACCTGTTCGTAGTTGTCATCCAGGGCATCATCAAACTTGTCGGAGTCGACGGACAGCTTGCCGTCGTTATCCATCTTGATACCAAGCTGGAAGATGCTGTTGATACCCGTCATCTCGCTGTTCGGCTCCATGACGGTATTGGCCATCAGGGTACGAATCGAACGCGGCATCGAGTCCCCGGCCAAGGCCCCGCCATCGTCCTGGCTCTCGCCGCCGACAATGGTATTGCGTTTACCCAATTCGGTCGTCTTGTCAATCAGGGTGTTGTAGGCGTCAACAAACTCCTGAACCAGCCCCTTGATAGCACTCTTGTCGGTCGAGACATCCACCTTGTTGGACTTCAGATTGCCATCACTGTCTTTGTCTGAAACGCGCAAGACGGTGAGCTCCAAGCCTTCAATCTTGTCCTTGAAGGTATTGGTGTCACTAGTCAAAATACTGCCATCCACCTCAATCTCAGCATCGGTCGACTGCTGAGTTCTGGATAGTTTGGAGCCAGGAGCCGGTGTAGCTGAACTGGTGTCAGCTTCGAACATAGCCAGTTCACTGGTGCTACCGGTGATCTTGAGGTCTTTGCCTGCGCCAGAAACCCCTGAGTCAATCACCAGCTTGGCTTTGCCATCTGATGTGTTGACGATATTGGCTGTCAAACCGAAGTTATCCGCTGCGTTGTTAATCCGTTTTCGGACCTGCTGCAGCGTGTCACCCTTTTTGACATCGACAGTGAATTCATTACCGTCACCCGCCGTCAACGTCAATGTGCCGTCTTCAGTAATCAATGACTCGGTAGAGCTATCGAAAACCCCTTCCACCTTGCTGGTGGTCGCCAATTTGTTGACGGTGACATTGTACTGACCATTCGAAGCATCGGTGTTGGAGCTAATTTTCAGAATCGGGTCATCGGTATCTTGAGTGATATTGATAGCCCGCTTGTTAAAAGCGCCCGCCGTTGAGAGCTTGGCTAACGTGGTATCGAACGTCGAAATGGCAGACTTAAGCTGACCGACACCGGTCAGCGTAATCTGCGTATTGGTTTTCTTGGTGGTTATAGGTTGCTGAAGCTGGGCCTTCTTGGCCGCCACACTCGCTGAAATAACACTCTCCAGATCCAATCCCGAACCTGCACCGGCTGATGTTATCGTTGCCATCTTCTTTCACCTCCTGAGGTCAGCTCTACCGTCAGGCCTTACGATCGAAAAGCAGCCCCTGCAATCCGCTGGCGCCAATCTCTCCTTCCCGCAATGCCTTGATCCGTTTGCTGATCGTCACTAACTCTTCACTTGGAATCTGACGGATGGTCTTCTGGGTATCGCTGTCGACAACCTTGATGATGGTTTGCTCAAGATCATCGTCAACCCGGAAACTCACCGCCCATCCCTTCGCATCACTAATCTCTTGCAAGTCTTGGGCCTGTTTTTCCATTTCATGCCGCTGAGACTCTTTCTTCTGGATCGCATCCTCCGCTTCAGCGGACTGGACTGTCTGGCTGGTTTGGGCTTTTTCCACGTCAGCCTTACTAACAAGGGCCTCGGTAGAATGAGCTTGAGCGGCCTTTCGGCCGCTCATATCACCTGACACCACAGAAGAGTTCACGGCAGAGGCAAGGTTTACCATGTCATTTGCCATATTCCCCTCCTTACTTTCCTGTCAGGACACGGGTCCTAAGTTTAGCCCAGCAGCGACAGTGCAGCTTGCGGACGTTGGTTGGCTTGCGCCAGTACCGTTGAAGCCGCTTGTTGCAGGATGTTTTGCTTGGTCATGTTCGCCGTTTCAGTTGCGAAGTCTGCATCACGGATACGTGAACGAGCGGAGCTCACGTTTTCAGAGATGTTGGACTGGTTGCGAACTGTGGAGTCCAGACGGTTTTGTACCGCACCGAGATCCGCACGCTTGGAGTCAACCACCTTGATCATGGCATCGATAGAACCCAGTACGTTCTGAGCACCAGTCGCAGAGGCGATGTTGATACCACCAGCCCCAGCCGCGAAGACAGTGCTGGCACCTGCTGCACCGGCCATGCCTGCGATGTTAAACGCAATACTCATGCTGAAGTCAATCTTCTGGTTGGAGTAGGCACCGACCTGGAAAGAGAAGGAAGAGGTGCTCTTATCCAGCAGCTTCATACCACCGAAGGAGGTATCAGATGCGATACGGTCGATTTCTGATGACAGCTGGTCGACTTCCTTCTGCAGGGAGGCGCGGTCATCGGTGGTGTTGGAACCGTTAGCAGATTGCTGGGCCAGCGTACGAATACGCTGCAGCATCGAGGTAATCTCCTCCATGGCACCTTCAGCAGTTTGTGCCAGTGAAATACCATCATTGGCATTGCGGTTACCCTGATCCAGACCATTAATCTGGGATGTCAGACGGTTCGATATTTGTAAACCCGCAGCATCATCTTTCGCACTATTGATGCGCAGACCTGAAGCTGACTCTTATACACAAGTAGCGTCCTGAACGGAACCTTTCCCGTTTTCCAGGATCTGATCTTCTATGTGACTCCCAACATAGTAACGATCATGATAACTTCTGCTCTTCATCGTACGGCTGACTGG
>NZ_PQLN01000121.1:0-10350 GCF_002919855.1 Aeromonas sp. ASNIH8
TGTTTCCAGTCAATGACATCTGGTGACGGCAGTTATTGCATTGCAGCACGCGTGGCCGACTTTTCAGGCGACAGCAGGTCTTGTTGGCGCACTCAGGACAGATGAAACCGTTCGGAAAACGCCAAGCGAGCAGCGCGTTTTCGCACTGCGCTTCAGTGCCATAGTCCTTGAAAAAATCAAACAGGCTGTAGCCTTTCTGGAATTGGACTTTGCTTTTGGCCATGATCTCGCACCTCAGTAACTGTACGTAAGATCAGTATAGCTCGTGGTGACTGCTAATCATGGGTAATCAGGTAAATCTTTGTGTGCCAGAGGGAGAAAATGGTGACGCTCTGTTTTGTCAGGGGGCGGTGCCAGCAAGGGCAAGGGCGGCAGGGAATAGAGGGTAAAAAGACGTGTCGCTTACGTCAACGTAATGTTACTTGCTTGGTGCTTTTGCTCTAATTTTTACATTGACGCTACATTCTGGCTGCTCTAGATTGGTCCTGTGTCGAGCAGTCATCGCTTTAGCAAGAGAGTGGGTGATTGTGCAGATACTAAGCTCTGTTTAAGCACGTTTCCGTTGGCTTGACCCTCGCATCCGCGAGGGTCTTATTTTTTCAGCGCCTGAACGGCGCCAAACCTGCAAGCTCAGGATTCGGCGGGATAGAGGGCTGACACCACCGCCAGCACCTCGGCGAAGGGATGGTTCGCCAACTGGCCAAAACCGGCCAGATCCCTGGCCTTTAGACGGGTGGTCAGCGGGGTGGCGATGCCACACAGGAAACGGGTCAGGATCCTGGGATGGCGCTGATGGCACAGGGCGATCAGCGGATCGCACCAGGCGCGCAAACCGTGCTCGTTGGGCAAGCCCGGTGATGGCAACGGCGGCAACACGGCGATCTCTCCCCGGCAGACGGAACAGTGCCCGCAGCGCTCGGGGGCGGCGTCGTCGGCAAAATAGCGGGCAAGCTCATGGCTGAGGCAGGTGGTCGAGGTGAAAAAGGCCAGCAGTGCCTGAAGGCGGGCCAGCTCGCTCTGCTCTTTCTTTTCAAACAATCCATGCAGCTCTTCGGCCAGGGTCACGGTATCGATTTGCTGGCTCAGCACCCGATAGAGCTCGGTCATCTGCTTGCTTTCAAGCTCGATCCAACCCTGCTGCTGCAGGTAGTCCAGCGCCGCCGCGGCGCGCTGGCGTTCTCCCTGATATCCCTGCCACAGCGCCTCGAAGTCAATGGTGCACCAGGTGCGCGCCTGGGGGGCGCAGGCAAAGACCTGCTCCAGGAACTGGCGGCGTTCGGAATTGAAACGAGCGAGGATCGCCTGTTTTTCCAGTACGAACCTGAAACGGTACTCGGCAAAGTAGCTGTAGGCCGGTGCAATGACCCCCGCCATCTCCAGATAGACCAGCAGGGTCTTGAGGGGCAGTTGGCGAATGTTGGTCTCGTTGGAGAGGCGCAGCAGGCTGAATTCCCACTCGGCGCCGCTCTGGCGCACGATATCGAGCAAGTGCGCGATGGCGTCCCTGTCCGGCGTATCCCCATAGACGAAGTTTTCCAGTACCGGCAACTGGGCGCGGCTCGCCAGCACGGTGCAGCGGGAGGGAAGCCCGTCACGTCCGGCGCGGCCTATCTCCTGGCTGTAGTTCTCGATGGACTTGGGCAGGTCGTAGTGAATGACCCGGCGAATGTCGGCCTTGTCGATGCCCATGCCAAAGGCGATGGTGGCCACGATGCAGTCGAGTCTGCCAGCCATGAAGTCATGCTGGATCTGGCTGCGCAGGGCGGGATCGAGCCCCGCATGGTAGGCGCATGCCCGGATGCCGCTGGCCTGTAGCTGCGCGGCGCACTGCTCTGCGCTGTGTTGCAGAGTCACGTAGACGATGGTGGGGGCGGCCGGATTCCGGTGCAGCTCCTCGCGCAGCCATGTATCGCGGGCACTGCCGGCCAGCGGGAGGACGGCCAGATCCAGATTGGGTCTGTAGAAACCGGTGACCACCAGATCGTCCCGGTCGATGGCAAATTTTGCCTGCATGTCCGCCATGACGGCCGGGGTGGCGGTGGCGGTCAGCAACAGCACCTGGGGAATGGCCAGTTCACGGCGATGATCCGGCAGCTTGAGGTAGTCGGGGCGAAAGTTGTGGCCCCACTCCGAGATGCAGTGGGCCTCGTCCACCACCAGCAGTGACAGGGGGATGTGGGCGATGAAGCGGCGAAAGCGCTCATTTTTGAGGCGCTCCACCGAAATCATCAGGATCTTGAGCTTGCCATCGCTGGCCTGCTGCATCACGCGCCGGCTCTCTTCCGCTGTCTGGCTGGAGTCCAGAGTGGCGGCGGCGATCCCCTTGCTGCGCAAAAAGGCGAGCTGATCGTGCATCAGGGCCAGCAGGGGAGAGATGACCAGGGTCAGGTGGGGCAGTGCGAGGGCGGGCAATTGATAACAGAGGGATTTCCCCGCGCCAGTCGGGAAGATGGCTGCGGCGCTCTTGCCGGCCAGCAGACGACTGATCACCGCTTCCTGCCCGGGCCGCAAGCGATCAAAGCCGAAGTGTCGGGTCAATAAAGAGGTGATCATGGCAAGGCTCCCTGAAAAAGGGCGTCATCATATCACTTCTGGCCCAGTGGTGGCCGATGATCGGACTGGTTTGGTGACATTTTGACCGTGGTTGATATTGTGTTATCACATTGTTGTAGATTTTTTGTGAGGTAACCCTGATATTTTTCAGTGATTATGTGGAAAAAAACCATGGCAGATGGGATATTCTTGTCCGCAACCCCACGCGAACGGGACAGATCCACCAGAAGAGCTGCCCACGGCGTCACCGTCAACGGACCGGTGCCAATGCGCGGGGCTGGTTGCCAACAGGACTAATGATTCACGCACCATGAGTGCACAGGGACTACTTGATGACACAACAACACCCCCTCATTCGACTGGTCAACAGCACCAGTCTGGTTAGCCAGATCCTAGTCGGTCTGGTATTCGGTATCCTTCTTGCGATGTTCATGCCCGAGTGGGCCAAGGCGGCGGGTCTGCTCGGCAGCCTGTTCGTCGGCGCCCTGAAGGCCGTGGCGCCGCTGCTGGTCTTCGTGCTGGTGATGTCGGCGATCATCGGCCACAAGCAGGGTCAGAAGACCAACATGAAACCGATCCTGCTGCTCTATGTGCTGGGTACCTTCCTGGCGGCTGCCGTGGCAGTGGTGGCGAGCTTCCTCTTCCCCTCCAACCTGCATCTGGTGGCAGGCGCTACCGAGATCACGCCGCCGGGGGGCATCACGGAAGTGCTGCAGACCCTGCTGTTCAACGTGGTGACCAACCCGGTGAAAGCACTGCTGGAAGCCAACTATATCGGCATCCTGGCCTGGGCCATCGGCCTTGGTATCGCCATGCGTCACGCCAATGAGAGCACCAAATCACTGATTTCCGATGTGTCCCACGGGGTTTCCGCCATCGTCAAGGCCGTGATCCGTTGCGCTCCACTCGGCATCCTGGGCCTGGTTGCCTCCACCCTGGCTGAAACCGGCTTCGATGCGCTGTTTGGCTATGCCCAGCTGCTGGTGGTACTGATCGGCTGCATGCTGTTCATCGCCTTCGTGGTCAATCCGCTCATCGTCTTCTGGAAGATCAAGCGCAACCCCTATCCCCTGGTGCTGACCTGCCTGAAAGAGAGCGGTGTGACCGCCTTCTTCACCCGCAGCTCCACCGCCAACATTCCGGTCAACATGGCCCTGGCCGAGAGGCTGCGCCTGCCGGAAGACACCTATGCGGTCTCCATCCCGCTGGGGGCCACCATCAACATGGCCGGCGCCGCCATCACCATTACCGTGCTCTCCATGGCGGCGGTGCATACCCTGGGGATGGAAGTGGACATGGCAACCGCCATTCTGCTCTCCGTCGTCGCCACCATCAGTGCCTGTGGCGCTTCCGGTGTGGCGGGCGGCTCCCTGCTGCTGATCCCGCTGGCGTGCAGCCTGTTCGGTATCAGCAACGACATCGCCATGCAGGTGGTGGCCGTTGGCTTCATCATCGGGGTGTTGCAGGATTCCGCCGAAACGGCCCTCAACAGCTCCACCGACGTGCTGTTCACTGCGGCCGCCTGCATGGCCGAGGATGAGAGCCTGCTGGATGCCGCCCCGGTCCCCAGCCGCGAAGCTTGATCCCCTCAGACTTTCCGCTCTGCACAGGCGCCCTCTTCGGAGGGCGCTTTTTATTTGCGCGCGCGTCAGGCGCCCTGCACCTTCTCGCCGTGTCATGGCACTGACAGTGCTCGGATCCCCCTGTGTGATTTCCCGGGAGGGGCCCGTTGGCCGCCTTACGTGTTCTCGCCACCGCCAACAAGCCATTCCCTGTACCCGCGTGCCCGGCACTGCATTCGGCAGGGCATATCGGGCTGTTTGTGCTGTCAGCATGGCGGCCTGTGGCATCCCCTCTGGTGACCGAAGGGGTCATCTGCTCTTCGGACGCTGTACGGGAAGCCCGGTCAAGGCCCTCTCGGCGGTTTGCCTGCGCCCTGTGGCCGGTATTTTCCTTGAATGCCTTGAAGAAAGGCTCAATTGGGTGGGGATCTGGGCTCTCTGGGCTAAACCCCGAAGATCGGGCGTTCCTGGTAAGGACAAGGGCTCTGGTGTTCTGTCTGGCAAGGCAAATGGCGTGCGGCAGATGACGGGATAACGCAGCACGCCTTGGTCGTGTGCCATGGGGAAAGGAATATGAGCGGCAAGCTGTCACCAAGGGGAAAGAGAGTGGATGAAAGGGCTGTCTTTGATCTGAGGGGCTCTGATCATCTGAGTCCAGTGTCTGATGATCATAACGAACACAGCCCGGCAGAGGAGATCTGCCGGGCTGTGGGAGGCGCCGGGCCAGATGCTGGCCCGACGGTATCGCAGGAAGGCTTAGCCGACCAGTTGATAGAGGATGGCGGAGATGGCGATGAGGCCCATGGTCGCCACGAAGACGTTGCTGATCTGACCCTGGTATTTCGCCATGGCCGGAACGCGCTTGATGGCGTACATGGGCATGAGGAACAGGATGGTGGCGATGATGGGGCCACCCAGGGATTCGATCATCCCGAGGATGGAGGGGTTGATCACGGCCACGCCCCACAGGGTCAGGATGAAGAAGGCGATGATGAACAGCTCCACTTTCTTGTGGTTCGGTGCCTTGCCGGAGCTGCGCATGTTCTGGACGATCATCCCTTTCAGACCTTCACGGGCACCCAGATAGTGGCCGAAGAAGGAGGAGACGATGGCCACGAAGGCAACCAGCGGACCGAAGTAGGAGATGATGGGGCTCGCATGCTGGTTGGCCAGGTAGGAGAGCACGGCGATGTTCTGGGACTTGGCTTCTGCCAGCTGGGCCGGCGTCAGGCTCATCACGCAGGAGAAGACGAAGAACATCACGAAGCCCAGCAGAATGATGGCGGTGCGCTTGAGGATGGCGTCGGACTTGGCGACGGCATGCTCACCGTGACCACGGCGCTGAGCCAGGGCGAAGCTGGAGATGGCCGGGCTGTGGTTGAAGGAGAACACCAGCACCGGGATGGTCAGCCACAGGGTGGTGGCGAAATCCTTGGTGCTCGGCATTTCATTCAGGGCCGCACCGGTCCAGTCCGGGATCAGGTACAGGGAGATGCCCGCCAGAATGGCGATGAGCGGATAGACCAGGAACTCGGTCACTTTCAGCATCAGCTTCTCGCCAGCCAGCATCACGGACATCATGGCCATGATGAGCACGATGGAGAGGATCCAGCGCGGGGGCGGCGTCATCTGCAACTGGTTGACCAGGAAGCTTTCCACCGTGTTGGTGATGCCCACGCCGTAGATCAGCACGATGGGGTAGATGGCAAAGAAGTAGAGCAGGGTGATCAATTTACCGGCACCCACGCCGAAGTGCTCTTCCACCACCTGGGTGATGTCGGCATTGGGCTGCTTGGAGGAGAGCACGAAGCGCGCCAGACCACGGTGTGCCAGGTAGGTCATGGGGCCGACCAGCAGCGCCATCACTACCAGCGGCCAGAAGCCACCCATGCCGGCGTTGATGGGCAGGAACAGGATGCCTGCACCGACGGCGGTACCGAACAGGCTGATCACCCAGGTGTTGTCTTGTTTACTCCAAGCGCGAGATTGGACCGAGCTGATTCCTTGCTCCTGTGCGGCTGCAACATCCTGTGCGCCAGTGACAGTATTGGACATGTATCTCACCCCGAATGTGTGGTTTTAATTAGTCGGCGCAAGAATACTTTCTTTTTAATCAAAAATGTTGATCAAATTCACCTTTGTGCGGCTAAAACCCGTACTTTCTTGTAGAAATGTGATCAAAATAATAAAAAATAAAAATTTATTTATCAAATGCAGTGTTATTTGAATGTTAGCTGGATAATTTCCCACCTCATCATGTTGTCGAAATGTTATGCCGAGATGTGTTGGGCAAGCTGGCGGATCATGCTGGCAGTGGCTCCCCAGATGAAAGATTGCTCCCAAGGGATCCAATAGATGGTGTGACGTCCGTCCGCCCTTGGCAGGCTCAGGGCTATGTGCTGCCCCGGATCCAGCACGTGGGCGAGGGGGACTTCGAAGGCCTGGGCCACCTCGTCCTGGCTCAGGGTCAGCCCGTAGCCTGGGTCGAGCATGGCGAGGACCGGCAGCACATCGTAGCGCGAGACGGTATTGAGAGGGGTGAGGCTGCCGATGATCCGGATCTGGGAGGGGGGAATGCCAAGCTCCTCCTCGGTTTCCCTGAGCGCGGTGTGAATGAGGTCCCGGTCTTCCGGGTCCTGGCGCCCGCCGGGAAAGCTGATCTGTCCCGGGTGGTGGCGCAGGGCGGCGCTGCGGCGCGTCAGCAGCAGGTGCAGGCCCTCGGGGCGCTCCACCAGGGGGATCAACACGGCAGCAGGTTTGAGCCCGGCCAGTGCCAGGCGATGGGCGGAGGCGGGGCGCTGCAGCAAAAAGCGGGTCAGCAGCTCGGCACTCGTCATCTCCATGGGTCTCCTTGTGTCGGCCCCGCAGGGCCGGATGGGATCAAAGGGCATCGAGCAGTGGCAGGATACGGGCCACCTTGTCGTAGGTTTCCTGATATTCGGCGTCGGGATCGGAGTCGGCGATGATGCCGCCCCCCGCCCAGCAGTGCAGCTGACCGGCTTCGACGATCAGGGTACGGATGCAGATGCTGGTATCCATCCTTCCGTGCTGACTCAGATAACCGATGCTGCCGCAGTAGGCATTGCGCCGCACCGGCTCCAGCTCCTCGATGATCTCCATCGCCCGGATCTTGGGAGCCCCTGTGATGGAGCCGCCGGGGAAGCAGGCCCGCAGCAGATCCACTTCTTGCCAGCGCGCATCCAGTTCTCCGTGAATGGTGGAGACCAGATGATGCACCGCCGGGAAGGATTCCACGGCAAAGAGATGCGGCACAGTGACCGATCCCGGCAGGCTCACCCGGCCGATGTCGTTGCGCAGCAGATCGACGATCATCAGGTTCTCCGATCTGTCCTTGTCGGCGCTGGCGAGTGACTCGGCCACCCTGGCATCCTGGGCGGGATCCGGGTGGCGAGGCCGGGTGCCCTTGATGGGCTTGGTCTCGATATGGCGCTTGTCGAGCAGCAGGAAACGCTCCGGGGAGAGGCTCAGAATGGCGCTGTGCGGCAGGCGGACAAAGGCGGAGAACGGCGCCTTGTTGGCGGCGCTCAGGGTTAGATAGGCGGACCATTCATCTCCCTGATAAGGGGCGCTGAAGCGCTGGGTCAGGTTGATTTGGTAACAATCCCCCGCCGCCAGATAGGCCTGGATACGGGCAAACTTGTCCCCGTATTCGGCCCGCGTCATGTTGCTCTGCCAGGGGCCGGTCAGGCGAAGGGGGAGGGTGGTTCGTTCGCGCTGCGCCATCAGCCAGTCGAGCCTGCGGGCGAGGCCGGCTTCATCACCCCAGTGGGCCAGTTGCCAGTGTCCCGTCGCGACATTTCGCAGCAGCGCCCAGTCGTAGATCCCGACCGCCATGTCGGGCACTTGGATGTCCTGTTGCGCCACTGCGGGCAGACGCTCGAATCGTCGGCCCAGATCGTAGCCAAAGAGTCCCAGGGCTCCCCCGATAAACGGCAATCCCGAGTCATCCTCAACGAGCTCCCCAAGCAGGGCTTGCTGGGTCTTGGCGAGCAGGGCGAGGGGATCGCCGTCATGATGGTGCTGGTGGTTATCCTGGGTGAGGCAGGTGCTGATACCCCGGGTTTCCAGGGTGGCAAGCGGATCGGCGCTGATGATGTCAAAACCGTTGTCAGCCCCCAGGGGGCCGGCGGATTCCAGCAGGATGGCCCAGGGTTGGTGTTGCAGGCAGGCAAACCAGGTGTGGAGCGAGGCCTGCGGGTCGAAATGGTGGATATGCAGTCTTGGTTTCATTTTTTGTTACATAGGCAACAGTTTGCGCCCGGCTCCCTAGCCGGTTCGGGTGGTCAAGCGTATCATGGCCGCCGGCATTTTTAAGAAAAACACCGTTATAAAAACACGCCGCAGTCTGCCGGCTCCAGGTGCATTTGCCACCTGCCGAAGGCCCGGCTCATATGGAAGCCCTTGCTCGCGCAAGCGATAACAAGGACCAGTGAGGATGATATGAGCATCATTAGAAAACAGGACTTTATCGATTCCATTGCTGACGCCCTGCAGTACATCTCCTTCTACCACCCCCTCGATTTCGTGCAGGCCGCCAAGGCCGCCTATGACCGCGAGATCAACCCGGCCGCCAAAGATGCCCTGGCCCAGATTCTGATCAACTCCCGCATGTCTGCCGAAGGTCATCGCCCGCTCTGTCAGGACACCGGTATCGTCACCTGCTTCGTCAAGATCGGCATGCAGGTACAGTGGGACAGCGACATGACGGTCCAGGAGATGGTGGATGAGGGCACCCGCCGCGCCTATACCAATCCGGACAACCCGCTGCGCGCCTCCGTGCTGGCGGATCCGGCCGGCAGCCGCAAGAACACCAAAGACAATGCCCCCGCTGTCGTGCACATCGACATGATCCCGGGCAACAAGGTGGAAGTGAGTATCGCGGCCAAGGGCGGCGGCTCCGAAAACAAATCGAAGATGGTGATGCTCAATCCCTCCGACGACATCGTGGAGTGGGTGCTCAAGACGGTGCCGACCATGGGGGCTGGCTGGTGCCCGCCCGGCATGCTCGGCATCGGCATCGGCGGCACCGCCGAGAAGGCGGCGGTGCTCGCCAAGGAAGCTCTGATGGAGCACATAGACATCCAGGAGCTGATTGCCCGTGGTCCCGAGACCACCGAAGAGAAGCTGAGGGTCGAGCTCTATGACAAGGTCAACAAGCTCGGGATCGGTGCCCAGGGGCTGGGCGGCCTGACCACGGTGCTGGATGTGAAGGTGAAATCCGCACCGACCCACGCCGCCTCCAAGCCCGTGGTGATGATCCCCAACTGCGCCGCCACCCGTCACGTGCATTTCGAACTCGATGGCTCCGGCCCGGCGGAGCTGACACCCCCCAGGCTGGAAGACTGGCCGGAGATCACCCGTGAGTCCGGTGGCAATGTGCGCCGGGTCAACGTGGATGGCATCACCAAGGCAGAGCTTGCCAGCTGGAAGAGCGGTGATACCGTGCTGCTCTCCGGCAAGATCCTGACCGGCCGCGACGCCGCCCACAAGCGCATCGCCGACATGCTGAAAAAAGGTGAAGGACTGCCGGAAGGGGTCGATTTCACCAACCGCTTCATCTATTACGTGGGCCCGGTCGATGCGGTGCGTGACGAGGTGGTCGGCCCGGCTGGCCCCACCACGTCCACCCGGATGGACAAATTCACCGACATGATGCTGGGAGAAACCGGCCTTATCGGCATGATCGGCAAGTCCGAGCGCGGCCCCAAGACGGTCGAGAGCATCAAGCAGCACCAGGCTGTCTACCTGATGGCGGTGGGCGGCGCCGCCTATCTGGTAGCGAAAGCCATCAAGAAGGCGCGCGTGGTGGCCTTTGCCGATCTGGGGATGGAGGCCATCTACGAGTTCGAGGTGGAAGACATGCCGGTCACCGTGGCGGTCGACTCCCAGGGCAACAACATCCACGAGACCGGCCCGGCCTACTGGTCCGCCAAAATTGCCGAGCTGGAGACCAAGCTGGCTTGATCAATCGGACTTCGATGCAAACGGAGGGCGATTAGCCCCCGTACAGCAGCATGTTGAAAGGCGACCCTCGGGTCGCCTTTTTTTGCGGGCCCCATTTGACGGTCTGGGCCTGAGCAAATTTACTGCTGCTGTGCTGCTGTGCTGCTGTGCTGCTGTGCTGCTGTGCTGCTGTGCTGCTGTGCTGCTGTGCTGCTGTGCTGCTGTGCTGCTGTGCTGCTGTGCTGCTGTGCTGCTGTGCTGCTGTGCTGCT
>NZ_PQLN01000122.1:0-10336 GCF_002919855.1 Aeromonas sp. ASNIH8
TCGGGTGATTGGCGACTGGATCCAGTTTTACAACCAGAAGCGTCCTCACCAGGCGCTAAAGATGAAAACACCGGCGCAGGCCTATGCCGAAGCCGCTTAGTTGTGCAGGAACGGCTGGGTCATTACATATGCATGATGAAGCAAATCCAAGATTTCTGAGAGCTTCTTGGAATGATGCACTCCAGTAGCATCGAACCTACTCTGTATGGATTCTTTCGTGAGGCGTTCAACTCGAATGGATTGGAGGGCTTTTGTCAAAAGTTCACCCCAGCCTGTGATATGACCCATATCACGCAGCTTGTTGAACAGCTCATCAGGAGATAATGGGTTAAGAATGACACTATTATCTAACAGCTTTTTCTTGAGGTTTTCCAGTAAGACACCCTCTATCCATTCATAATGGAATGTCTCAATTAAAACAGTTTCACATTCATTATGTAGCATTCTTTTATTATTAATGGACTGATTATAAGAAACACGATCTATATCCGGCCTAGTTCTTCCATTACGGTCTACACCAAAATGTTCAATGTAAAGTTCAGGTTCTATGATTTTAAAGTCTGGGCGATAGTCAAAACCAATATCGATGCGCCGTTTGGTCACATATGGAGACTCATACTTATACTCAACACCATTTTCATAAAGGAAATTTGCTATAAGGAGTTCCTGGTAACCCTTAACGAGATCACTGTTGAGGGTTCTGAATTCGTTGTCCCTGATATACGCTTCATATTCTGACTTTGACTTAAAATCAAAAGGGTTAACGGGTTCTGGGAACAAGTTTATAAAGTCATAAATTCTATCGATATCCGATGATAAATATTCTTCAAGCCATGAGGTGACCCATAGTTTTAGTTTTACGTCATCCTCAGTAAAAATAGATATGTTGGTATCAACGTTTGAATTACGTAGGATCATCCTGCCTAACGCATGGAAAGTAGCAATCTCTGGAGTCGATTCTAGCTCAATATTAGATTTCTTAGCTTTATCTTCGAGGCGTTCACGTAGTTCGTTTGCAGCGGCATTGTTATATGCAAGAACCAAGATCTCCGATGGCTTTGCTAATCCTCGGTCTATCAGATCGAGGGTTTTAGCAACCATGACAGATGTTTTTCCAGTACCAGCTGCTGCAAGCACCATATTCCTATCATTGGAACGTAATACGCCCAAACGCTGTTCATTAGTTAATGGATTTGATTCTACGACATCAAAGAACTCTTTTCTTTTTATAAGTTGATACTCTTCATGCTGCTCGCGTATGTAGTCAATATTAAGAGGATGATATGATATTAGATTTTTTACCTTCTCTATTAGTTCAGGATTTAAATATCTTTCCCATTGTTCGCACTGGGCCTGATAGTCGTGGCTTAATGAAGTACATATTTGAGCAAGATTGTTCACCCAAGAATCTCTTGGGTACTCGTCAAAAGCAAGACTATAAAACTCGGTAACTTTCTGCTCTATTGTTGTTGTAATATGCTTTGCTATTAAATTATTTAGCGACTCAACGAAGCTATCTGAATCAGTACATCTAATAAATTTTTGTTTTTTAGTCTTACATCCAATTTTATAGGTAAGTATCCCGCCTAGAAATTTTCTTTCAAAAGTTGCAAAACTCCTGAAATCGGGTGCAGAATCATTTTCTAAAATAGTATCTTTTTTTGAGGTTACTAAATTATCTCCCTGCACAACAATAGTATCTGAGCCAAGGATTTTCCCAATGAAATTAAATGATAGCTTGGCTATGTAATCATTCATTAACAACTCTCTAATTAATGCGTCATGCGACTTATTTACTTGCCCACAAGTTGTGGTGCCAAATGAGTGATATCGTAACAGATTACATGAGTGGTTTGGTCACAAACCTATGAGTAGAGAAAACTAGATGAGAGGGCGATCACACCGAGCTGCATGTTTGGGATTGTGATGTCAACTGGCTGCACACCTGGTGTTGTTTGACCTCAAGAGCATGTGACATTGCGTACAAGCCCCATGGGACTGGCAACAATGTAGCACTCCATGCGGCCACGTTGGCAACAAGCGGGAAAGCAGCGCGTATCCACGCGCCAGCATCATCGTTGAAGATACTGCGATTCCAGATAGTTAACTGATAAAGCCAATAGAAAAGATCTTGATGAGTCCTCTTTATTCATGGCATGATAGTGTCATGGGTACTTCTGCACCCAGTTAGCCGACCTAGGCGAAGGTGTGTGACCAGCAGAGTGAAAGAAAATTCAATTAACCCTATTCTTCTATAGGGCGTATGTCGGCTAGCGCATCTAAATTGATGAAGGACAGGCGTATCATGAAACACCAAAACGATCACATCAAATTCCCTTCTGGTAATACCGTTGAATTCTGCCGTAAAAAAGCCAAAAAGCTCGCCAAGGAAAAGGGAATAAAGCTAGCCCAAGCGTTAGACATCATGGCTGAACTTAATGGGATTTCTGGTGGGTGGCACAATGCCATGCAGCAGCTTAATAATAAGCTTCAGCCTTCTGCGGTAATATCACCTAAACTACCTGAGAAATTGGAAAAACTGTTTGAAAAGATTGGTGCAGCAATACCTAAGCAGCCTGATCATGTTGAGCAGCTGATTAAAGATGCTGCAATGCCTAAGTTGCCCGCTAATGTTGAGCAGCTGATTAAAGACGCGGCAATGCCTAAGCTGCCTGCTAATGTTGATCGGCTGATTAAAGACGCTGCAATGCCTAAGCTGCCTGCTAATGTTGAGCGGCTGATTAAAGACGCGGCAATGCCTAAGCTGCCTGCTAATGTTGAGCGGCTGATTAAAGACGCTGCAATGCCTAAGCTGCCTGCTAATGTTGAGCGGCTGATTAAAGACGCTGCAATGCCTAAGCTGCCTGCTAATGTTGAGCAGCTGATTAAAGATGCTGCAATGACTAAGTTGCCCGCGAATGTTGAGCGGCTGATTAAAGATGCTGCAATGCCTAAGTTGCCTGATCATGTTGAGCAAATTCTTAAAACTGTTGATGTACTTATTCCGCGTGAAATAAGGGAGTATCAAAAGACACTGAAGCAGTTTGAGGATGTAGTTAACAAGCCGCTCTCTGACTTGAGGAAATAAGGCTTCATGTAATAGAGTGTACAGATATAGTTATCACTTGACACCGGCTTCAAACCGGTGTCTTTTATGCTACTAGGTTAGTAATGATGTTTTTATAAGCCCACAGAAGATCGCTTCCTAGCAGCTCATATCACCTCTTAGCGCCTACTCTTGGCTCTTTGCATCCAACGTCTGTTTAACGCCTTTTCTTGCAGTCATCATATACACAGCAAATAACCCTGTGATACCAGTAACACCTGCCAGTACAAACAAAAAAGCTCCAGATGAATGGCTAAGTACAAATGCTCCTATGAATGGCGCTATAAGCATCGCGCTGTTCTGGATTGCTTGCAGCCGTCCAGCTGCAATCCCAAGGCTTGCTTGAAAATTTTCAGCCAGGTATACATTTGATGAGATCGCAAATCTAGAACTGAAAAGCCCTACAACAAAAAATACTATAGCCAATGATGCCAATTGCAATGTAAAAGGTTCATATAATATGGGGGCGATCAAAATAAACATACACATAGTAATAAAGGCAGGGAATAAGATCTCCTCAATTAGTCCTTTAAGAGAAGAAGACGTAGCATTACGAGCACTCCACAACCCATACAGAAAGTTTCCTATAGCAGATGAAGATACTAATACACCAAGGGCACTTTTATCTAACCCGTTATCTCTAAGTAAAATTGGGAGTTGATTGTTGACCATGAAAACGGCGATAAAAAATATTGCCATTACTATGGCATATGAATTCCAACTTTCATTACTCAATGTTGATGGCTTTGAGCTTGGTGAATTGTCCAGTCCATCTTTAACTGTTGTAGTCTTTATTGTCCAGAACACAATGCAGCCAGCAAGCGTTAATCCACCTGAAATCAACAATGCATATTCGTCACTCCCGAATGACGCGATTGCTCCACCAAGTGCAGGGCCAGTTATCTTTGCTGCACTATTCATCATATTTAGCAAGGAATAGTAGCGAGTTCTGTTTTCCGCTGGTACACAACGAGCACTGATAACTGATATAGCTGGTGTGGCTATGCTATTAAATAGAGATCTAATTACAGCTATTGCCACAAAGATATATAGGTTGCTTGCAGTTAATAGTGCAACAGTCAGCAACGCCCTTAGCACGAGACTCGTACGCAACCAATAAAGAACTTTACAGCCATTAACCAAATTACTAATAAATCCGGTAAATATGATACCTGGCAATAGCATACTTGCGCCGATAATTGCTATCTCCATGCTATCAACTTGAAATCGATACACACATATTGTCAGTATGGCTATATAGTCAATCCATCCCCCGAACACGACCAACCCATCACCCAGTAAAAGTAGCTTGAGACGGTTTGAAAATGAATGAGTTATTTTATCCAAAAGAATACTCCTGCAACTTCATCTGCAATTTGAAGTGGTTTTGAAATTCCATTTTTTTCTCTAAATTCATCAACCGCTAGCTTACATCCTGGTAGATTATAATCATCAATGATGATGAATCCACCATCGGATATTAGGTGATATACGTTATCTAGAACGTCTTTTGTTGAGCTATACCAATCCGCGTCAATTCTTACAACACTAAACTTAACATTAGCAGCTGATAATGATGGTAGTGTATCTTCAAACCAGCCTGGCATGAAAATTATGTTATCATCGAGTAATCCATAACGATTAAAATTTTCCTTTACATCATCAATGCTTGCTAAGCAGTCCAGGTTATATATCGGGAGTGCCTTAGAAAATCGATACCAGAAATGATTTGCAAAAATCCCATCCTGGGTACTGGGAACCGGTAGACCTGAAAAGGAATCTGCTACATAAACCTTACGAGATGAGTTTAGGCTTTTCAGAACTCCAGCCATGTAGATTGAAGTCCCCCCTCTCAAAACCCCACAATCTAATACATCGCCAACAATCTTTTTTTCATTTGTGATTGTTATGGCATCTCGTATATTATTCAATGCGTCAATGCTAACGTATGTATGAATATTTCTAGATCTCTTGGTGTACTGAAGGATTTGAGTCAAGTCTTCTGCGCTGATATTAAGATTGATACCATCGTTCATTAATAAGTCTAGAGTCTTCTTTATTTCGTCCACTTCATCAGGTGTTGCTTTTGGACTATCAGGCTCATAGATTTTGTTTGTTAGCACTTTACTTAATAAATCAAGATACACGAAAACGCCCCTTTAATGTTACTCTAAAATGAGAATGCCAACATTAGCCAACTCTTGACAGAGCAGAACTTTCGACTCTAGGTTTAGGTCGCCAGAGAGCTGACTTGGAGTAAAGCAAACTAATCCACTTGAGCAAATATAATCTATTTCACCCTGACAATAATCAGGAAGAGTTACATTCGAAGGCCTTGAAACAAGCGGTTTTCCTGGGCTGATTGTCGAACTAAAATATATTGATATAGAACCGTCACCAGTTCTAGCTTGTATATCAACACCTTGCCTTAGCCGTAGCTTTGTTGACTCAGTAATCGCATGTGATGCAGCAAGAGTTTCCAGGCGTCTATCGCAGGTCTCATGTTTGGTTGCGCTATATGCGATATCAAAGTCAGCTTTAATTACATCAAAAGGTACTTTCTTTAATCGATCTAAAAGTAGTTTTGTATTTTTATCAAGAAGATCTCGTTCAGTGAATGGATAAATATTCTGTCTGAGTTCAACTATGTGCTCAGACATTAGCCGTAGGTATCCTTCCAGTACTTCAAAAATTTTTATTGGTTGCAAACCAATAGCCATATGTAATGAGTGGCTATCTAAGCATCGTGCAGAATGTGGCGCTCCTGCTGGAATATATAATATATCTCCAGGTTCTAGAATAACCTCAATTGATGGAGCTCCAAGATCGACATCTTTAAAGTTCTGTTGAAGTGGAAGAGTTGGATTATCGATTACCTTGTCCCAAACATGCCAAACTTTACGCCCTTCTAGTTGGACAACAAAAACTTCTGTGGTATCAAAATGCGTATCAAGGCCTGGGAAGTTTGCGCCAGTAAGGAATGGTTTTGCGAAAACATATCCACCAAAAATGTCCTCAAGGCTTTTGCAGATCTTAGCGATGTCACTGTGACGATTATCAAGATCTTCTAGCTTAAGTGTCGCACCAGATTTGAACGCTTCAAGTACGAATTCTCGTTGTGTTGTTGCTTGACCATGATAGGTCGGTATCGTTATTGCCACCCCATCCTTAGTTATTCTAACTAAGTTATGTAGCATGCCCTCTCCAGCAATCAAATAGCGATCAAAGTCAGCCAGGGTGAACATATTGATGAGACTGCTCTCTGCTCTTTGGAAGAGTGGCTTTTTTTCGAAGTAATTATTAAAAAAACTTTCTTGGTCAATAGACCCTATAATTTTATGCAACATTCTATAATCCCCTATTAAAAAAGGATGGTGTATACACACCATCCTTTTTCATACGTTCATATTCAGAACAGTACGTGCTGAACATGTTTCAGTGCAGCCGCAGAAACGAATTTAATATCCTTTTTATTCAGAGTCATTTTTTATTTCCTTATGAAATGAAGGTTGATGAATACCAGGAGCGAAGGCTCCAAACGGCGATTTCAATTTAATGGCCGAGAAGTTAGATGTAAACACCTTCTAGCAGGAAGATGCACGAGTGTTGATTATTTGTAACAAGCGATAATCCGTAGGATGTTGAGTCGAGTAGTGATATTGACTGAGGAAAATGCATATTTGATATAGAAAATTCAAATTCTTTACCAACATTAAGGCAAAAATATTTTTTTGACCCTAAGTGATTACTTATCTGGGTAACAAAAATCAATTGACATCTATATGTGAAATGTGGGTTTCACTATAAATTAGATTAATAGACTTCTTTTACACGTCTTGCGATTACTCAGTGGTTTTAAATCTGGTAAATGAGCTTGGTTATAGTTGTTTTGAAATAAATCAAACATACAAGCTATGTTATGCTCAGTCTCCTGCTCTACATGTAACCTCTGCATTGGTAAGCAAAGGTACAGAAAGCAGTAGCTCGTAGCCTATGATGAACATGGTGATATCAGACCGACTTCAACTCAGACAAGAATAGAGTCAAGGACGCTCAAAGACATGTTCTGTTGAGAGTAGTAGGTCAGGAGTGAAACGCTAGAGCGACCCGTCATCACATAATGTGACCGTATCTGTGTGTATTGGGATCCCATGGGTTTGTAAAATCGTTCCGGTTGTGACAACCAGGGTCGGGTAGCAGGGGGGGGTAAGGATGGCGTTACAGTAACGCCGTATGCGATCTGTTCATGTGTAGCGAATGCTAGCAGAGAAGTGCTTGCATAGGTAAAACAATCATTTTTTAAAAGCACGTTTTTTATTTCCACCCTACAGGGCGAATATAACCACACCTAACTGAGGTTATGTTGCTGTTTTCTGTTTATAGACATATAACTTACTACTAAGTGATGAAGCGTTGATGTCTTAAGCCAAGTTAATGAATTTTAATTTATCAGAGCTCTTTAAATTCCATTGATTTAATAAAAACAATTTGTAGGGGTAGTAAAAACTGGTTTCTCTTCGCTGCGCAGCAGCGGAATGTTGAAACGGAAAAATTTATTTATAGCTCTCATAATTAGTAAATGGACAGTTTACCGAACTTTTCAAGTGGGGTGGATGTGAAAAATTTTGAAAATCATTCTGTTTGGTTTAAGTTTGACCAACTGAGCTGGTTTTATCCTCACAGCCCCCCTGATTTATTGCTTATATGCAAACCCCATGCTGAATTCGTCCCACAAGATCGATAACTGCCTGAACTCCCATCTGTGTAGTCAACAACGTGGCTGGAGCCACGCCACCAAGGCCCCTAGCTGGACGGTGTAACCATGACAATGCCCTGAGGGCATCGTCTTCCTGAAGGGACAGAGCGGCATCGAGGGCGAGCACTACTCCATACACCCTGGCTCCTTGTGATATTGATAGCGCGGTATCTGCTTTGAGCCTGCGAGTCACAGTGCTCCGGCTAATACCAGTTAGCTTACATATCACACCCACATCAGTTTCAACCAGCGCAGCTAGCTGATGAATGATGTCCGCAGGAACTCCAGCCACAATCCACAGATGAACGTTCAATGCTTCACGAGGAACATCCAAGGATTCAAGGCGTGTTGTTCTACGAAGCGGGTGATGGACTGCATCGGGTGTCATGTTACATACCTCTGTCTGCATGTGCTCTTTATCATGCCCTATCTCAACCCACCCTGTCGTGCCCAGTGTTCAACAAATTTTGCACATGTTGCAGGGGCGACTCTGTTAGTTTCCAACCAACTAGGTTTGTGTCTTGATTTATTGATGGACATCATGATTAACCCCGAGCAATATTCTGTAGTTTAGAGGAGTTGATTAGGGATAGGATAAATGCCTATTTATACAAGTGTTTTAAAGTTGGATAAACCAATTGGAACACCACCCCATCCAGTAGAGGTGAGCGTCTATTCCAGCCCGTATGGTGGCTACATCAGAGTCAGTGAAATGGATGTTCATAATGAGAATGCTGCCGCATTCACATCCGCTTTAATGTCCGCAGATGAGTGTCGTGCCCTTGCTCGGTCACTAGACGCGATGGCTTCCGTTCTTGAACAATCGGAAAAAAATGGTGATATGTCCTAGCACCGAGGAGAGTCGATGACTGAGCTGATCTGTACTGAGCCTGGCATAGGTATTGAGCTTGGGACTACTTTTCAGGTTCTATCGGAGAACGGCTCTGAATGGGAAATCCTGTTGGGTAATGAATACCGAAGGGTCAACAAACGCAGCGGGCGCGTTACAGGTTGGAAAACACCTCCAAAATTTGAGTGCAAAGACATCCAAAAATAACAAATGAGAGTTCAATGCTGGTTATGCCAGTGATAAATAGCCAGCCCAGGTTACTCCCAGATCAAAAGCAGAAAATTATAGTTTTCATAAAGCCTTAAATAAGGGGCTCAGCATGCTCGTAAAAGAAATTGTGCCAACAGAACAGGTCGTTGACATTCTCTGTGATGTCTGTGGTCGTAGTACAAAAACGAATTTTGGAACCAACCAATACGGCTCGTTATCGGCGGATTTTGGCTATGGTTCCCGTCACGATGGTGAACGTTACAAGGTGCATCTGTGTGAAATGTGTTTTTTCGGTATACTCGCAACAATGAGGGAGATGCATCGCGGGGAACATATGTTTGACGATGACTATGAGGCTGCAAACCCAGACACATTTGGGCGTGATTATTCTAATAGGGAGATAATCTGAATAGTATGCCCCCATATTCGAGTTTGTGTGGAGAGAACTATTTCCTATCATCGACTCATTCTGTGAGCCAATGATATTGTCCAATCGGCTCATTTCGTGAGCCGATCAAGATCGTTCATCGGCTCATCTGGTGAGGTGGTCTCAACGCTCACTACCACCTAGATTAAGTTTTTGGCTACACAGTTTCATAGAAGATTGGAGCCAGGCCACTAAGCAGATCCAAACGCGATTTCGCTCACGTCTTTTTGAATAATGCTATTTATCTAATCGTCTTGGTGCCAAAAATAGTGGAGCTGATGCTGGGATTAAGAGATAATTTTCCTGATATAAAAATGTGATACATGAGGCTATCAATGAACGAATTTCTGAAAATCCTGCTGAATATCCGTAGCCTTCGTGCCGCATTGCGCGAGTTGTCTTTCGAGCAATTGGTCGAAGTTAAAGAGAAATTGGATGAAGTTTTTGCTGAGCGTGAGCAACAAGAAAACAAAATCAAGGCCGAGTCCGCTGAACGCCTGCAAAAGCTGGCTGAGTTCACCGAAATGCTGAAAACAGCAGGCATCGATCCGAGTGAGCTGGTTGGTGCAACGGCTCCAGCGAAAGCTGATGGTTCAGCTAAAGCGAAACGCGCTCCTCGTCCTGCAAAATACAAATACGCCGAGGATGGCCAGGAGAAGACCTGGACTGGTCAAGGTCGCATGCCCAAGGCTATCGCGGAAGCGGTGGCTAATGGTCGAGCATTGGAAGAATTTTTGATTTAGTGCTGAGAGCCCATGCCAGCTCGGCGTGGGCCTTTAATTCTGTTTTTAGTAGGAGCACCGTATGGGGAGGACATTGGAGGATATGATTTCATCCGAATCACCCGAGGTTGTCCAGAGTGCATATTCCGGCCGATCATGAACACCAATTCCGATTCAACGTGAACACCATTTCCGGACCAATGTGAACGCTCATTCCGGTTCAACCTGAACACTTCGCCCCTCCTTTCCGGAAACAGTGTTCAAC
>NZ_PQLN01000123.1:0-10246 GCF_002919855.1 Aeromonas sp. ASNIH8
CCCACCCCCCGATTCTCCCCCTGTTCCCTCTTCGGCAGCTTCGAATGTTGATACAGATTCCACTCACCATCAGGCCATCTTCCTCCCGTGGCGGCCCCCTTTTGCCGCCTGCCGGGCCTTTCTATTGTTTGGCTTTATTTAACGACATGGCTATATCGTTAGATTTCCCTAAACAAAAAAGGCCGCCATTCCGACGCCCGGGCACCTCTTGTTCGGCCTCAGCCCCGATTTTCCTCGCCACAAGCCGGATCCCGCTCGGCCCCTCAACTCCGTTTCTCCTGCCGAAGACCAGTTACCGCCCAAGACGCCAACCCCGTTTATCCTCCCCAAGCGCTATACCGCCCACGCGCCAACCCCGGTTACCCTCACCGCAGGTCCTATCCCGTCCAAGGCGCCAACCCCGGTGATTCCCCGCAGATCCGAGCCCCTTCCCGGCCAAACAAAAAGGCGAGCCTGCGCTCGCCTTTGTCTGTACCGTGATGATCGCCGGGCTCATGCCGGCGCCCCCCGGACCCGCCCTAGAACTGGCCCGCCATCAGCTGGTTCAGGTGATAGAGGTTGCGGGTATCGAGCTCCAGCTCGGTGGCATAGGTGTTGCCACGGGGATAGGTCGCCACCACCCGGGCGCCGCGCACCATGCCGGCCACCGACACATCCAGGGAGTTGGAGGTCTGGGTCAGATCCTTGTAGCTGCTCTGGCCGCGCACCTGCTGGCCATTGAGCTGCTCCACCAGCTCCCGGTAGGCGTCCATCTTGGAGGCGCGGATCGCCTGCAACATCTTCTCGGACTGGGAGGGACCGGGCTGGATGTCGATCACCGCATACCCCACCGCCTTGAGCACCGGGAAATCATCGGGCTTCTCGCCCACGTCATAGTTCACCACCCGGTTGCCACTGCACGCCGTCAGCAACATGGCCATCAGGCAACCCAACAAGATTTTCATCGCTGTTTCCCCGTTTTCCTGTTCACCACACCCGATGTTTCACGGCTCAATGTCAGCCAGCCCGCTTCACGCTTCATGACGCGCCACCTCAAGGGGTCAGGTTGACCAGATGACCGGACGGGCTCTGGCCCCCCCGCATCAGGTAACCGCGATTGATGGAGGCCCGGCCAAAGGAGTTGCTGGCACCGGACAAATATTGTTTCGGGATCAGGCTCTGGGCCGTGGTCTCGACCATCTTGGTGCGCAGATCGATGATGCGGGCGTTGACCAGGATCCCCTGCTGATTGCGGCTGAAGGTGCCGGTCAGAATGCGGGAGATGGGCAGCCGGGACGAGAGATCCTTGTAGTTGCGGCTCATCACGAAGTCCCCCTGCGGGGTCACCTGGATGTTGCCCGTGGTCTTGAAGTCCACCACCACCTCACCGCGCCGGTTCAGCTCGTAGATGAAGCTCTCCTCGATCTGCTGTCCCATCCAGTTGGTGTCCTTCAGGGTGTCGAGATCGACAAAGGAGGCGACCGCAATGGGCTCGGTCAGGGTCGTGAGAGACTTGCGCTCCATCAGCTGATCCGTCATGCGGGCCACCAGCCAGTTGAGCTCCATCCCCTTCGCCGCCTGGCGGGGGTCTCCCAGCTCCCGATTGATGGGGTCGGCCGACCCGCAACCGACCAATGCCAGCGCCACCGCCAGCACCGTGATAACTCTCTTCATGGATACCTTTCCTGTATCTGCACCTGACCTGTTATCGGTCGCAACCGCCAACACTTGAGGCGGGAATGCGCGCAGGATCCTCGATGATCCCAGGGCAAAGGCACGCACTGTGCCACCGGAGCCCACCGCGCGGGCTCCGGCCAGGGAAGAAGGCATGGTTCTTGCTTTTATTTGGTCACCCGCTCCGGTGCAGACCGGATCTGTGTCCAGGATCCCTGACCCGCCCCACCGGCGGCAGCGGGGTCGCCCACTCAAGGTGTTTGTTATGAAAGTTTCGCTGCTGTTCACCCTGCTGCTGGCCAGCCTGTCGGCCAGGGCCGAACTTATCGAGGCCCAGGGCAGTGCCGCCATTCTGGGGGGCGACGAGGTCTATGCCCGCGAGCAGGCGACCCGGGATGCCTTGCGCCAGGCGCTGCTGGCCAGCGGCGCCTCCGTCTCCAGCATCCAGCGCCTGGAAAACGGCAGCCTGCGCTCCGAGCAGATCCAGATCCGCTCCGGCGGCGACATCCGCCAGTACCGCCTCAAGCGCGAAGAGGTGCGCAACGGCCGCATGTACATCACCCTCGTGGCCGACATCCAGGCGGAGCGGCAGATCTGTCAGACCCAGCACTACGCCAAGGATTTGACGCTGGTACGCCTGCGCATGCGCTACCCGGACCAGGCGAGCACCGGTGCCCTGGACGACATGCCCGCCGATCTCTCCCGCCGGCTGTTTGAAACCCTGGCGACGACGCCCCAGGTGGTCGCTCGCCAGTGGCTGGACGAGAACCTGCGCATCGACCCTCTCCATCTGCAACAGGGGGATCGCAGCGCCCTTGAGGAGATCAAGGCCCTGAGCCTGCGCACCGACAGCCAGTATCTGGTGCTCGGCAGCATCGACGACCTCTCCCTCGAGCCCCAGGGCAACGCCCTCACCAGCTGGTATGAGGATCCCGTGCGCAATTTCTCCATGCAGCTCTACCTGTTTGACGGCATCAACGGCAGCCTGCTCGGCCGCAAGGAGTACAAGGGCCGCGCCAACTGGACCTTCTCCAAGCGGGAACAGGTGGGCAGCAGCGGCGGCCAGTTCTGGCAGTCGAGCTTTGGCCAGGAGGTGGGCTACCAGTTGAAGGAGGCGGCCCAGGACATCGCCGCCGAACTCGCCTGTGCCCCCGTCACCGCCCGGATCGTGGCCCAGCACGAGCGCGGCCCCCACATCAACCTGGGCCGTCGCAACGGGGTCAAGCTCGGGGACCAGTTCCGGGTCCAGCACAGCGCCGACTTCGTCGACCCCTATGGCAAGTCCAGGGTGATGCGCAACCCCGCAGACGGTCTGTTCGAGGTGGTGCAGGTGTTTGAGGATGGCGCCATCATCAGCAGTCAGAACAAATATTCGCCGTTCAATGTCCAAATCGGTGACCTGGCCGTATTGGAATAGGAATCAAGGGTTTAAAAGCACAATGCTTCTTGTATAATGCCCGCCACAAGGTTCCCGTAGCTCAGCAGGATAGAGCGGTCCCCTCCTAAGGGATGTTTATTGCTTAAAAATCTATCTAAATAGGCTGTTATAAGATTTTTTAAATATTAGGAATTATAAATATTTCCTTTAGAAACATAGCTTTATAGTTCAAAAAGCATTCATAAACAACCAGGCCGCTTGTTTTGTGAGCGGTGCAATCGATGCCTATTTTGCGCTATTTAAGAGCTATTCACGCCATTCAACTCTACTTTTGCGCTATTTTGCCGCTATAATGTCTCAATAGAACATTTTTCGGTGGTACCTAATGGCTCCCAAAAATCCGGCTACATCCATACGCAAAGAAGAGTTCGATCTTAAGACGCTGCTCCAGGGTCACCCTGCGGCCATAATTAAAGGTAAATTCTCATTCACCTTTAAAGACCAGTACATAGATAGTCTTCCATTTATTAATGATAAAAATAAATGTGTTGAATTAACGCACTATAGTTCTGACGATGAGAAATATAATGAAAAGAACAAACCAAGATTAAAACTAAGAATCGGAAACAGTGTTAAGACATTCTATATTGTTTACGATAAAAATCGGAGGCAGAAAATTGGCAATTGGATGACTCGCACTAAAAGTGGACATTATCCAAAAGGTTTTTTTAGCGTTACACAGGCTAAGGAAGAGTTTAAGAGATTAGTTAGTGATGCTGAAAAGATTAATCCAGAAAAGTGGAAATATCAGTCTTTTACATTGAGAACTTATCTTTTAGAGCATTATAAAAAAGACCGTGAAAACAAATCAAACAAGAGGAATTCATTAATCCCTGTTACCGACAAAACAATAAGGGAAATCTCATCTGCCTTTGAACCATGGTTAGACCTCAAGCTATCTGAATTTAATGAAGATCACCCAGTAATATTCAAAAAGTATTGGCAGAACAAAGAAACGCCAATAACATCAGAAACAATGAGGAAATACTATTCCTTATTAAACAGCTTGTTTAATATGTGTGTTACGTGCACCTATTTACCAAAGAATAAAATTGATAGGCATATTTTTCTGTTCCCAAGAAACCCTAAGAGGCCTGTCACAACATATACTGACCCCACAAATGAAGTCGTGGAATTTATTTTTGATGAAGACACTCCAGGTGGTGGGGATTCCAAGATCATAGTTGCAACCATGTTCCTATGCGGGGCAAGAAACTCTGAAATATATAGAAACACAAGCAACAATTTTAATATTAATGATAGATCCATACGTATTCCTGAGCACATTAGTAAAAACAAGGCTGCACGCATTGTTGCTATTGAGTCAGACTCATACTGGAATTACGTAGCGAAATACAAAACTCTAAAAAGCTTGAGTGATCGAGAGGGTGAGTTGATGTTTCCTTGTTGCCGCGAAGCAAAGGCCCCCCATGTAACTTCGAGCCTTTATCAGAAAACTTGGCAGGCAGTTAAAAAAGAGTTTAATTTTCCTAAGATAGGCCGATTATATGATGCCAGACATACTTTTGCCAAAAAAGCACTAGAAAGTGGAGTACCTATTCAAGATTTATCTAAGATCACTGGACACAGCCTCGAAACGCTGATGAATTACTATATTGACAACAATATCAGCCAAGCTACAAGAGAAAAATTAAGGAGTGCAACCAATTCTAATGCAGCTATAAAGGTGCAACAGGAAACGAATTTCCCTCCATCTGTTAATAGCCTATATGAAAGCTATGTTAGGAGATGTATAAAGAAGAATATAAAATATGAACTCTCTACGTTCGTACAAGAAATGAAAGATTTGGGTGACCAAAACCAACTAAATGCAGAGCAAATTTTTTGGCTTAAAGAAATGCTGTAGCTTGAATATAACGCTATTGCTTTTTTGAAATAGATTTGCTGAATGAGGCCATATTTCTAGGTATAGGCCATGAACATGATTCAGTTCGTTCATTCGCTAATGGAGGGGGCGGGTGCCCTCCATATCAGCAACATCAACAATTATAACCAGTGAGGTAACTGTCAGAAAATCTGAACATGGAGTACGATGATGAGAACAAATCATTGTCAATACGGGAACAGTAAAATATGTCACTTTCAGTTTACCAACCCAGTACGCAGGCTAGTTCAGCACCCACCCTTATGACGACTCTCAACATCCCTCAAGATCCACTGAGTGCACATCTCTGGATCATAGCTGGCGTAGCGCCAAGCATCATTCATCAAATTTCCGGACTAGTGATGACTGATGTTGGTGTGATATGCCGCCTTGTGGGCATTAGCCGAGGCACATTGTCACGTAAGGTCAGGAATAAGACCACCCTATCAGTATCACAGGGTGAAAGGGTATACGGCGTTATACAGGCACTCGACGCTGTTCTCTTCCTCCACAGAAACAATACCGTCAGAGCAATGTCATGGTTACACCGCCCAGCCTGGGGCTTAGGTGGTAAACGGCCAGCAGAGGTGCTGTCGACAGCTTTAGGGGCTCAGGCAGTAATAGTACTTGTAGGACGAATCCAACATGGGGTGTGCACCTAGAGCGAGGTAGCTGATAGGCTAACCCCCCCCCTTAAGAACGCTTCAAAAACAACCAACCTCATCTTTTTTCGAACTTTTTTCATTTACCCCACTTGAAAAAATCGAAAAACTGTCCATTTACTATTATTGAGAACAATTAAAAAATTTAAGAATTTCAACATTCCGCTGCTTCGCAGCGAAGATAATCCAGATTTTTAATTCCTTCGAGCTAGCGTTCCTTAAAGTAAGAAAATTGCACTTACAATAAGAAATTACTAAAATATAGTGTGTCAACACTCATTTTTTGAGTGAATTATCTTTTGTTAAAGTAATTAGCACACCTAACTCAGCAAGATCTAAATGTAGTGAGTGAGAGGCAATGATTATTTTCACGTTTTAACACGCCTCTCACACTGTCGACAGCTGTCGATCACAAATAAAAACTCAACACAAAAGATAAAAAATATCTTTTTTAGTTAATTCCGCCTTAGTCATATGAGCCGTGATCTTCAAATACGATTCCATCATCAAAATGTTCTTGACATAGCTTATCTACAACTCGCTGAGCCTTGTGATGCAAGACCATCTCTAGAGCTGGTAATGTCAGTGCAGGAAAAGACTGCCCTTGAATAGTGAATGTATTCTTGTCACTACCCACATACATATCATAAGTTGTGGATGTATCGACCTCATTTAGGAGATCATACCCAATACACTCTGCAAGAAGTACCCATATCCAACAACGATATAAGTCCTCTTTTTCATAGTTGCTAATCAACTTGTGCATTGCGTTAATAGACCCTTGTAATGCAGCTCTAATCCACCAGTAATATGCATGTTGCATATACCCAGCATCTTCGCATTTGACTGCTACAGTTTCATGATATGTGTAGTCTTTTAATACATCCATATATAAAGAAACATCAAGCCGATGGGTTGACAGTAACTCTATAGCCTCCATATCAAATTTCATAGCTGATTTTTTCAAGTGCTGGAGCCAAAGCGCGTATCGTTCTCTATCATTATCAACTAATCCGCTTACATCTGTATCATTAAACTCACCAGCCAGTTTATAAAACTTTTGATGAAGCTCGTATTGTGGGAACGACAAGGCATTTCGGTCTGCAAATGCACTTAGCTGGACCAATCCCTGGTGTACTAATGGCGAATTAAATTCATTCTGTTTAAACATATTCATTAATTCCCCAGCATAATGGTCTGAGGAGCTAAAGCGGCTAGCAGTAGTTGAATTAGGAGGAAGTTGACCATGCTTAGTAATGTAATCGTCGTTGACACGACGCCTTAAAATCTCTCTTACACGTAGGCTTATAATACCCGCCTGCACTAACGATGTGGCCAATTTCTGAGCGGCAAGCTCAGGAATACTAATACCCAGAATATTAGCTCTAGCCTCAATTGCACTTACATCCAAAGCAACCTGCCATTTCGTATTACTGAGCAGAATCGCATCAGCTTGCAATGACGCGTAAGTGCTGTAGCCATAGGCCGCAGCAATCATCTCGTAGATATGACTACGTTTGAGGGAGATGCCTAGTACATCTTTGAGCTCACGTTGGGTTGTGTGGACGAACGCTTTGATGGTCATGATCCAATCTCCTAGTCCTACCCCGGGGTATAAATCGCACGTTTAATCCATCCAAGGTGAGGATTTGAGGTTGAGATCATGTGGCTTGAGAGTAGTAACCATTTTGACTCGTGCGAAAGTCTGGCTGGTCAGCCGAGACAAATCATAACCTAGTAAGTGGCACTGTCCAAGAGTCCATTCTCGCCCCGAGCCTCTCCGACACCCAGTAGACCAGCCCTGTGAGTTGTGGAATGAGCCGAATGAGGGCTATTATCGGCTCATATCGCGAGCCGAATGTGGTGTCAATTCGGCTCATTGTTGGCATTGCACTGCTTGCCCGCGACACAAAATCAGCGAGATTATCGATGACCGTAGACTGGATCTGGCAACACGAGCACTGGCCTCATTTTTGCTGGCAAGAGAGGCTATTACTTCCACGACTACGTCTGGCACACCGCAATCTGGGACTACTCCAGGGCATTCATTTATCAGCTCACAGCACAACACTGGCGCATCAGACACATGCTCTAGATACGCTGCTGGCCAATGTCGTCGCGTCCTCGGCTATCGAGAATCAACAACTGAACTCGCAGTCGTTACGTGCATCTCTGGCATGTCGCCTCGGGATAGTGGAGCAGTCTCCCTACCCTACCTCAGTTAGATCCGAGGGACTGGCCGCGATGATTGTGGATGCAATTAGCAGCGATGAGCAGTTGACGCTTGAACGCCTGCTGCAATGGCATCGCTGGCTTTTTCCCGCAGATGACCGGAGATCGCATCAGATACGCGTTGGCCAGCTGCGTGGTGATGAGCCGATGCAGGTGATATCCGGAGCACGTGATCGACTCACCGTGCATTTCGAAGCTCCACCACGAGAGGGGCTAGAGCAGGAATTGGCCACTTTCATCGACTGGTTCAATACCAGTTTTGATGATCCCTGCCTAGATCCATTACTGCGAGCCGCCATCTGTCAGCTCTGGTTTGTCACGTTACATCCGTTTGATGACGGTAACGGACGGATTGCCCGAGCCCTCACCGATCTTGCACTCTCTCAGGCCGACAACCAGAGCATCATTCTGTATGCAATGTCGACCGTGATTTTCGAGCATCGAGCTGATTACTATCGCGCTCTGGAGCAGACTCAGAGAGGAGGCGTGGATGTCACAGAGTGGCTGGTTTGGTTTTTGGACACACTCAACGTCACGCTGGAACAGGCCCAACAGTCATGCACCCATGCGCTTGGTCGAAACCGTTTCTGGCAGCTACACGCTAATGACCAATTGTGCCTTGAACAGGTAATGATCCTGAACCATTTGCTCGGCGGTTACACACAGGACGGCCTACCGTATATTAGTGCCAGCCAGTATCAAAAAATTGCTCAGGTGAGCAAATCTACAGCCACGCGCCACCTTACTGATCTACTGGAAAAAAACTGCCTAGAAAAAGGGGCAAGTGGAGGCGGTAGAAGTACCCGTTATAGGCTCAAATTGACAAATCACTGATAAAGGGACTCAAATAGCCGGGACTACGCTGGCCAACATTCAGGATCCAGCTCTATATCCACACATTTGAGCTACGTCACGGCCACACGATATCCAACCATTCACTCGAGAATGACTTGACGCAAAACATACCAGAAGGACAGAGGGGAATTTTGCATTAGTTTAGGTGGTAATGGACCTCAATAAGGGGGCTGTAAACAAGCTACTGTGTTTCCAGCCCCACATACGTTGAGAATGCTATTTTCATCAAATTTGGAGTTTACGTTTTCGGTATGGGTGTTTTAAGCACCTACATACAACAATTTAAATTCCAGAATTGCCAGCAACACATTGAAACAAGCAAGATTAATCTTTAATTGTTCAGCATTAAAACTAAACTCACATCAATCATGGCTTTGCTTTTAACAGCACATCAACAGCCATTTTAAAATTCTTTAAAATAGTAGAGTCATTCACATTTTCAGACCCCATCTCTGCAAGAAACTCCTCAGCAGATTGGTAGTCATTACCTGGTCTATAGTAACTGGGCATGTTACTTTGGGCCCAACCAGAAAGTACCTGGTCATAAGTAACAGCCCTATCATTCTCATCATCGCCCAATGATGCCACGATATCATCATAATACATCTTAATAGATACATTATCTAATGCACTTGCTACAGGTTCTGCAATGCCATTATCTAAAATTACAAATGCAGGGAAGTCATGGAGTTCATGAATATGATTATAGTTTTTGAGCACAACATGCTTATCAAGGGGGCGGATAATTTTATTCAGGTTAAATCTATCCCTCAAAAGATCAAGAGCTTTATTATGAACCTCGATATCAATCGCACAAATATCATCGTTTACTTTTCTCATTACAATACTACCTTACATGTTAACATGGAATATTTCGGCACTTGTGTTTATCTATTGGTAGTTGAAGCTCCGCCAATAGCGAGGATCGTATTACCAAATATGATCTTTAGGTTAAAGTACACCCATTCATCATTTGTAGATGTGAATGTATAGCATGCACCTTGTTGCAGTTAATTTAGGTTGATTTCATATAAATGGCAATAGCAAACAACAAAAAATATCGAAAATATTTTATTCTGAAATTTCAATTGTTTTTTTTGCTCTCTTTTTATTGTCAATAATGAGGGGTTTCTAACGATGGAAATCAAAAAAAACACTCATAGAAAAATTTTTTCTCGTGGAAAAAACAATAGATTTCCACAGAATAACTCCACCATAAAAAGTAAAAAAAACGGCATCAAACTCTCGCAAAAAATGATGTGGTTATGAAAAAAAATGCTTAGGTGTTTTGGAAAAAATCGTGGCTTTTTTACGTGCGTAAACTGAGGTTTCTATGAACCTACATGAGCAAAAAATCGATTAGTAACAGATGTAGAAAGAGTAGACGTTACCTTTGCGTATTCCGGCGAAGTTGAACAGCCATTCCGGCCAACGTGAACACCCTGATCCTTAACGCGCTCACGTCACCCCGTTTCTAACTCGAGTGTTCAGATTGGGTCAACTCACTTCTCCTCTTTCTCA
>NZ_PQLN01000124.1:0-10234 GCF_002919855.1 Aeromonas sp. ASNIH8
CAGAAGGAGGCAATATCAATATGATGCACGGCGACAGCAGGGTGATGGTGGTGGTGTGTTTGGAGACAGCCAGTTTACCAGCACCCTGTCTGTCAACTTCCACTTCCCCAAGATCCCGCGAAGAACCTTTTTTATGGCCCTCTTTTAGACTTTCCCTGGCCGACTCTCTATAGTGTGGCCCCCTTGATCCTCGGCAGGTCCAGCATGACACCCCAGCAGAAAACCGGATTGCACCCGCGCAATCGCCATCAGGCCCCCTACGACTTTGACGCGCTCTGCCTGCGTACCCCGGCGCTGTCGCCTTTCGTGTTCGTCAACGAGCACGGCACCCGGACCCTGGATTTCGCCGATCCGGCCGCCGTCAAGGCGCTCAACCGGGCGCTGCTGGCGCTGCACTATGGCATCGAACACTGGGATCTGCCGCCTGGCTACCTCTGCCCGCCCATCCCGGGGCGGGTCGATTATCTGCACCGCGTCGCGGATCTGCTGGCGGAGAGCGCGGGATGCGTACCGACGGGCAAGCAGGTTCGAGTGCTGGATGTCGGTGTCGGGGCCAACTGCATCTATCCCTTGCTGGGCGCCCGGGAGTATGGCTGGCGCTTCGTGGGCTCAGACATCGATCCTGTGTCGGTGAAGGCGGCAACCCTGCTGGCCACCAGCAATGGATTGGGCAACCAGATCACATGCCGTCATCAGGGTAACCCCAAGCATGTCTTTCGCGGGATCCTGGGGCCGAAGGAGCACTTTGCCCTGACTCTGTGCAACCCGCCGTTTCATGCTTCTCTGGCGGAAGCGAGCAAGGGGACGGAGCGCAAGCTGCGCAACCTGGGCAAGGGCCAGGCAGTGGCCGGGGCGCCCGTGCTCAATTTCGGCGGTCAGAAGGCTGAGCTCTGGTGCGAGGGGGGCGAGGCGGCGTTTCTGGCGGCCATGATAGAGCAGAGCAAGGAGTTTGCCAGCCAATGCCTCTGGTTCAGCTCGCTGGTGTCGAAAAAGGAAAATCTGCCTGCCGCACGAAAGGCGCTGGCTCGGGTGGGGGCGCGGGAGGTTCGCGTGCTCGACATGGCGCAAGGCAACAAGGTGAGCCGGATCCTCGCCTGGAGTTTCCTGGACGATGAGCAGCGCAAGAGCTGGTGGACCGCCCAGGGGAGATGATCGAGGACGGGGCTCAGTGGCGACACGGGCCCCGTCTCTTTTTCAGCTCAGATGTTGATTCGTTTGCAGCCTTACATTCAATCGTTTTCCTGCCCGTGTTTGCTCGCATGTTAGTGACCACTTTCGCGCCTGGTACAGGTGTACGCCGAGATTTTTTTGTACTTGCTGATGAAACTTTCATAAAATAGGACTGGTTAGACCTCTTTACAGGCTTTGAATCGAATAGGGATCGGTAAATGAAAGTTGTCGATTTTCTGAAGCACAAGCGCGAAATTCTGGCGCAACACCCCTTTGAGCTCAAGGATTGGCTCTCTCCGGCGATCCGCGACTACTGGCGTGAGTTTCAGCAAAAGGCACACCTTCACCCCTTGCTGGGAAGAGTGCTGGATCTGCAGGGGGAGTCCCAGGATGCCCGCCAGCAAGAGGCTGCCAGAGTCACCCAGGTAGCGAATGGCCAGCCTGCCCTGGCGCAGGATCCCGTGGTGGAGCTCGAAGGCGAAGCGGCGGCACTCTATGCCGAGTTGCAGACCCGCATCGGTGAAGAGACCCATGTGGGCGAGTGGTTGCAGGTCACCCAGGCGTTGATCAACCAGTTCGCGACCGTGACCGGCGATCATCAGTGGATCCACACCGATCCCGAGCGTGCGGCGGCCGAGTCTCCCTTCAAGACCACCATTGCCCACGGCTTCCTGACTCTGGCCCTGCTGCCCCAGTTGACCGGTTCGGTGGACGAGAGCACGCCGGAGTTCCCGACCGCTCGCATGGTGGTGAATTTCGGCCTGGAGCAGGTCCGCTTCCCTTACCCCATCAAGGTGGACAGCAATATCCGCGCCCGTACCAAGCTGTCGCGTGTCACGCCCATCAAGGGGGGCATCGAGCTCCTCAAGGAAATCAAGATAGAGATCGAGGGGATCCGTCGCCCTGGCTGCGTCATCGAGTCGGTCACCCGGATCTATTTCTGACGCGCTCGCCTTGCGTCCATGAACACAGGCCCACTTCGGTGGGCCTGTGTCGTTTCTGGCGGGTCAGAAACTCGCTCCCAGGGTGATGAGGTGACGCCACTCCTTCTCGCTCACATCCCTGTGCAGGCCATGGTAGTCGAGCCAGGCATCGTCCCAATCCAGTTCGCTTGACCAGGAGAGGCGCAGGTGATCGTTGAAATAGTACCTGAGGCCCAGGCTGCCGCTGACGGACTGCTTTCTGGTCAGGTAGGGGGAGGGTTGATCGACGAATTTTTCATAACTGCCCTTGCCAAACAGCTCGAATTTTTCTTCCCAGAGGGTCCAGGGCTGCCGGTAGTCCCACCCCAGGCTGACGAAGGGGTAATTGATGATCCTGTCGTCAAACAGGTCGGAATTGCTCCATACCTCCGGCCTGAAATAGGCCCGCTCCAGGCCGAGCTGGCTGATGATCTCCAGCCGGCGTTGCCTGTCATTCCAGAAGCGGTAGCCGGGGCCGGAAGCATAGTCAATCTCCAGATAACCGGCATCGATCATGTTGTAATCGATGTCGACGGAAGATCGCAGGAACCAGTGATCGTCGAAGAAGAAGTCGAGCTTGGGTTTGAGCTTGTATTCGTGGCTGTCGGTGATGTTGTTCGCCGTTTCGTAGATGTACTCGCCATCCAGGCTGTAACGCCAGTCCAGATTGGCAAACTCGGTGGAGACCTTGAGATTGACGTTGTTGGTCTTCTTGGTGTTCTCCTTGAGCTTGATGTTGAGATCCCCGTTCCCTGTCAGCAGCCAGGCATTGGCCTCGTCAGGAGAGTCCAGCAGGGGGATCCCCGTCTTGGTGAGCGGCTTGGGTTTTTCCTGCTTGTCCAGACGCCATCGTTTGATGGCGCGGCGCGGGACCGTCATGGCCTGACTGTAGGCGGGCTTGATGCGGATCTGCTCGTCCGTGATCTCCTCTATGGTCCCGCTCACTCGATCGCCGTTGTGCATCCAGAGGATGTCCGCCATCGCCGCGGAGCCAGGCAGCAGAAGCAACAGGCAAACCACATGACTGATTCTGTTCATGGTGGTCAGGCCTTCAGCCGCTCACGGGTTTGGGCAGCCCGCTCTTGCGCTCGAGCAGGGCGGTCACCCGGGCACTGTCGATGTCGGGGGCAGCGATGAACTGCTCGGCTTCGGGGGAGAGCACCAGCGGCGCCCCTTGTGCCATCTCCGCTTCGGTGCGGGAGAGGGGGGAGTGTACCTCCAGCCAGCGACGACCGTCGGGTTCCACCGCCATCTTGACCGGCTGGTTGATGACCCGGACCGGGGTGCCGACGGGAACAAGACCAAACAGGGTTTCGATGTCATCCGGGCGCAGCCGGATACAACCCGCGCTGACTCGCAGACCGACCCCGAAATCCTTGTTGGTGCCGTGGATGAGGTAGTCCTTGTTGCCATAGCCAAGACGCATGGCGAACTTGCCGAGGGGATTGTCGGGGCCGGGGGGGACCACGGCGGGCAGATCGATCCCCTTCTGCTCCAGCCAGGACTTGCGGACCATGGGGCCGGGCACCCAGGTCGGGTTGGGATTTTTCGCAATGACGGTGGTGGTCATCTCCGGCGTCTCGCGGCCGATGTCACCGATCCCGATGGGCAGCACCATCACCTCCTGCTTGCCCTTGGGGAAGTAGTAGAGGCGAAGTTCAGGCAGGTTGATGACGATGCCTTCTCGCGGCACGTCGGGCAGCAGCATCTGGGTCGGCAGAGTGAGCCGGGTGCCCGGGGTGGGCAGATAGGGGTCTACGCCGGGATTGGCTTCGAGCAGTGCCAGAAAGCCTGTCCGGGTATGCTTGCCGATCAGTTCCAGATGATCGCCAGGCTGTACGATGTAATCTTCCAGGGCGCCGATGAGACGGCTGTCCGCTGGCGGCAGGGGATAGGTGTTGGACCAGACAGGTGCGGCCCAGAGGCTGGCGGCGGCCAGCAGCAGTGAGACGATACGAGTGTTGAACATGGTTGTTCCTATCGGCTGGGGCGAGGGACGGGTTCCCTTCCAAAAAATGAGCAGAGATTGTCAACGAATCCCGCGGGGATTACCAGTCCGGCACCATGACTGCCGGGAGGGCGGTGGCGAGCGCGTCACAGGGTGTCACTGGCCCATCAGGCTTGCCGTATTCACCCGCCCGGAACCGGGTACAGGGTGGAGACAGTGAGCGAGGAGGCGCTGCCGGGTGAAAGTCACTGGCGTTGGGAGGGGCGGGATCGCCGGATGGCGGTTTTATCGCCAGTCGTCTGATCTGCAACGAGATTTACATTGATTTCCCGGCTAGGGTTGGGTCAATATGAGTGCCCGTGGAGAGATGCCGGAGTGGCCGAACGGGATTGACTCGAAATCAATTGTGGCAGCAATGCCACCCAGGGTTCGAATCCCTGTCTCTCCGCCATTTATTCCCCTCAAGCCCGCGTCCGTCGCGGGTTTGTCATTTCTATCTCATCTCTGTCCATCCCCCGCCTCAGCCATCTCCCAATGTCTTTTCCGATTTGAGGCCTGTGGTCACGGGGTCGCGAAGTCTTACCCCATTCTCTCGAATGTCCATTCACCTGATTAGCCACTTGCCGGCCCAGACAGGTCTCCCGGGTTCGTCACCAACATGGTGATGGGGAATAGGCCCGCACCTGCAGGGTCATCTGGCCGACCCCGCGAGCTCAGCCATCGCGATCCCCCTGATAGGCGCAGAAAGCCTGCGAGTCGATGTGTCCAGAGTTGGCTATTGGTGCTTGGTTTTCTATCCCGCAGCCATCATCAGAGCAACGTGGCTGTGGGTTGGAGACTCATGCCTTGCGGCTGGCGAGCTGGCGAAGGCGCTGGGTGCTCTGGTGCAGACTCTGGTGCTGCACCTCGTTCAGGGAGCAGTGCTTGAGCACGTACTCGGCGCTGGCCACCACCGTCTTCCAGCGCGGTGCCTTGGGCAGGGTGTCGAGGTTCAGGTACTTGTCGAGGGTGCGGGTCTGGGGACTGGAGCGGTCCATGTAGACCCGCCACAGCTTGCTCTTCTCCGCCAGCACTATCTTGCCCTTGCCGGTGCTCTGCTGCCAGGTCTCCAGGGTGAGACGCATGGTGTCCACCAGGGCGCGGCGCAGAGGTTCGTCATCCTGCTGGCGAATGAGATCGTCCGCCAGCGACCTGAACTCCCCTCCCAGCCGGCTCAGTTCCCCCAGCAACTGGCCATCCTCGATGATGGCCTGGCGAGAGAGGCTCTTGAGGGCGTTCTCCAGTGCAGCCATGCGATTGTCGTCCTGGCGCGGTTCGGTGCCAAGGGTCAGCGCATAGGCGTGCTGCCCCCCCAGGTTGATGGGCAGGGCGCGGGCGTTGAGGGTGTCTCGCTGGCCCGCCACCAGGAAGTCCAGCTCCCGCTCCGGCTGCGCGGTCATGTCGGGCCACTGGCTTGCCAGCGGGGCGGCCAGCCACTCGTCCAGCATCTGCCCCTCCATGGCTTCCGGCTCCTGACCCAGCAGGCGCGCCAGGGCCCGGGAGGCAAACAGCACCCCTCCTTGCTCATCGAGGAAGACCATGGGGTCGGCCCCCTCGCCAAGCAGGGCGAGGAGCCGCTCCTGATCCTGGTGCAGTTGCTCCTGGAGCAGCAGACGGTGCTCTATCTCCTGTTTGAGCAGGCGGTTCTCCACCAGGGAGGCGCGCCCGGCGCTGGCCTCCAGCAGGGCTCTCACCCGGGCGAACAGCTCCTCCTTGCAGAAGGGTTTCACCAGATAGTCGTTGGCCCCGGCGTTGAAACCCTCTTCAATCTCCTTGGGCTGGTTGAGGGCGGTGAGCAGCAGCACCGGCAGCTTCTCCTTGGGGTGCTGCTGGCGCAGACGGCGGCAGACATCGAAGCCCGAGAGGGTGGGCATCATCACGTCAAGCAGGATGAGATCCACCGGCTCCTGAGCCAGCTTGGTCAGGGCGTCGTGACCGTCGCTGCTGGGCAGGATTCGATAACCGCAGGGCTGCAGCAGGTGGCGCAGTATGTGCAAATTGATGGGCTCGTCGTCCACCACCAGGATGACGGGGGCATCTTGCGGCGGGGGCGGCAGGTCCTCGCTCTCCCAGTCCGGCAGGATGACGGGCTGCTGGCGCACCAGCTGGTGCTCTATCTGGCGGCTGTCGAGGGTCAGACTGCCCGCCTTGCCGCTGGCCAGCGGCAGGGTGAAGGCGAAGGTGGAGCCGACGCTCGGCTCGCTCTCCACGAACAGCTCCCCCCCCATCAGGTGCACCAGCTGGCGGGTGATGGAGAGACCGAGGCCCGCTCCCTGCTTGCTCACTTCCGGGCTCATCTGCACCAGGGGCTCGAAGATGTGCTCCAGGTGGTCCCTGGCGATGCCGATGCCGGTGTCGGTCACCTTGATGCGCAGAAAGTTGCCCTCCACCAGGGCGCTCAGCACCACCTTGCCCTGGGGGGTGTACTTGATGGCGTTGCCCACCAGGTTGTAGAGCACCTGCTCGAGGCGCTGCTCGTCCGCCAGCACAGGGGGCAGCTCGGCGGGGCTCTTGTCCACCAGGGTGAGGGGCTTGGCCTGCACGAGGTGCTGACAGAGATCCAGCACCAGCCGGATGACCCCCTTGGAGGAGACCGGCTGGGGGTGGATCTCCAGCTGGCCGTAGCGCATCTGGTGGTAGTCGAGCAAGTCGTCCACGAGGCGCGCCAGACCGTCGGCGCTCTTGATGATGAGGCCGAGCTGTTTCTGCTGCCCTTCGGTCAGGTCCTGCTGGCTGGCGAGCATGGACTCGGCCATCCCCTTGATGCCGTGGATGGGGGTGCGCAGCTCGTGGGAGGTGTTGGCCAGGAGCTCGTCTTTGAGCTTGTCCGCCTGTTGCAGGCTGAGGTTCTGCTTGTGGGTCAGCTTGACCTGCTGTTGCAGCTCCTGGGTCTGGCGTTCGATGAGCTCGATCTTGTCCTTTACCGAGCGCTGCATGTGGCGAAATGCCTGTGCCAGCCGGTCGATGTCATCGTCGGTGCGGGGGATGGTGATGGGGTGATCCAGGGCGCCGTCCGCCACCTGTTCGGCGGCGGCGGTGAGGGATCGCAGGGGCGCCGTGATGGAGTGGGAGAGCCAGCGGGAGAAGAGGATGAGCAGCAGCAGTGAGCCTGCCCCCAGCAGGATCACCAGGGTCTCGAGCTGGCGGATGGGGGCATAGGCCTCGCTGGTGGAGATCTCGGCGATGAAGGCCCACTCGGTATCGAACACCTTCACCTGGGTATAGGCGGCCAGCACCTCGTCATCGTGGTAGGAGAGGAAGGGGCCGACCCCCTGCTCCCCGGAGAGGGCCTTGATGATGAGGGGGGTCTGCAGCGGCCGGAAGTCGGGGCTGAAGCTGTTCTCCACGCTGAATTCGGGGGCGAGCCAGGCGTTGGCGCGCATCCGCTTGTCCGGGCCGATGAGAATGGTCTCGCCGGTCGCGCCGAGCCCCTCCCGCTCCGCCATGATCTGGTTGAGCTTGTCCGGCAGCAGCTCGAAGATGACCACGCCGCGCACATAGTCATACTGCATCACGGGGGCGGCGAGGTAAGCGACCACCTGGCCGGTCAGCTCGTTGCGGCCAAAATCGGTGAACTCGAAGATCTGCTGGGGCTTCTGGCCGCCATCGAGGCGGCGCTTGATCTTGGCGAAGGTGTTGCCAAGACCGCTGGACTGGTAGGGGCCCGAGAGCAGGTTGGTGGCGAAGTTGGCCTGCTTGGTGACCGAGTAGACCACGTCACCGTTGAGGTCGACCAGGAAGATGTCGCTGTAGTTGGATTTGCGCACCATGTCGGCGTAGCCGCGATGGAAGCGCTGGTGGACGCGGCCATACATCTCGTCTGCCAGGATGAGGGCGCTGATGGAGGGCTCTATCTCCACCTGACTGTCAGGTTGTTGCAGCTTGTCCCAGGAGCCCGGCACATAGCGGGCCTGGGCGCGGGCACGGGCCTCCTGCGGCGTGGTGCCGAGCTTCTCGAAGGCACCGGTGAAACCGTAGAAGCGACCGATACTGTTGCCAGCAAAGTCCTGCTGGGAGAAGTTGATGATCTGCTCCTTGAGGTTGCCGAAGTAGTCTTGCAGCTGGTTTTTCTTGATGTTGCGCACCGAGACCAGATGGTTGGAGGTCTGGGTGGTGAGATCCTTGCCGTGGCTATAGAGGAAAAACAGGGTGACGACCAGGAAGGGCACCAGGCCCAACATGAAAAAAGCCAGCATCAGCTGCGGTCTGAGCCCCCGAGGCCTGAAGTTCCATTTCATCGCATGATTTTCAATTGAGAATCCAGTTACTAAGCGCGATGAGTTTCTGACTAAAGGCTAACTATTTCAATGGCTTTATCTTAAATTCGCTCGTCGGGTCACAGGGAGCGGGGGGATTTTCGACCAAGGCGTCTAAAGGGTGAGCAAACAGCACGAGAAAGGGCTCAAAGTGAGAAAAAAGGGTTGTGCCCGGGCTCGGGGTACGTATAATGCGCCTCGTTGTCAGGTAACTGGCACGCAAGCAGTCATGCGGGAATAGCTCAGTTGGTAGAGCACGACCTTGCCAAGGTCGGGGTCGCGAGTTCGAGTCTCGTTTCCCGCTCCAATACTCCATGGCACCAACCATGGACATCACTCTCAAGGCAATGCCTTGTCAGCATGGCGCGTTAGCAAAGCGGTTATGCAGCGGATTGCAAATCCGTTTAGTCCGGTTCGACTCCGGAACGTGCCTCCATCTTCCCCCTGTTTTCCACGTCACTGACGTTGTCCATCCGCCATGGCGGCCCAAGATGATGCTTCATTGCATGTCAGTCAGCCGTGAACAACCCTCCCGTTGCCACGTCTTGTGCAGATGCTTATCCATCTCGGCCAATGCCTCGCCCCTGGACCCGGACCTCTCTTCACCCCCCTGTTCTGCCAGCGCGGCCATCTCCTTTATCAGCAGACCGCATTGCCACAGGCTGGCGGTGGGGACCCCGTGATAGGGGATGTCGATGGCATCGTCACGATTGAGCCGCCACTCCTGCCACTGACTCCAGGCGAGCACGCCCAATGCCCCCAGCAGCGCCGCATCTGCAAGTTTCATCCTGTGTTCCCCCGTTCTGGTCCAGTCCTCGTTAACTCTGGAACAGGGGCCGCGTTTTGCCACCTTTGTTGTTTTTTAGTTAAAGAATGTAACCCGGTTTCATTTTTAGGCTTTTAGCCCCATTTTTTATCAAAAAATGGCGCAGTCGGTGTAGTAATCCTACAATGATTGGCGTAATCTTTGTTCAGTGGTCTTACCAGTGAGGCGTTACATCATGTTTCATCCCTTCTCCCTGACTCAGATAATCCTTCGCCGCATCTTCGTCCTGATGGCGGGTCTGCTTGCCTTCCCGGTGATGCTGTTTCGCCGGGATCGCGCCCGTTTCTACAGCTACCTGCACCGCATCTGGAGCAAGACCAGCACCAAGCCGGTCTGGCTCAAGATGAGCGAGCGAGGGGAGCGGATCTTCTACTGATCCTCCCCGTGACGCCCGTTTCACCCGGCGCCAGACTGGCGTGACAGGAAGGCTGGGCGCACCTCCCGATATAAAAAAACCGACACCCTGGTGTCGGTTTTTTTATGGGGCTCGAACCGCCACCGGCCTTGTATCCATGGCTGGTCCACGTTGTCTCTTGTCTCTTGTTTCTGTGGGCGACCCTTTATGCCGCACTCTCAGTCGCACTCTCAGTCGCACTCTCAGCCGCGCCCGTGCGACATGACGGGAGGAAGGGCTGGCGGTATTCAGGGCGCTGGCCCCAGAGTGGCCAGCGCCGCGCGCAGACGGGCGAGGCCGATGGGCTTGAACAGACAGTCGTTCATGCCGGCGGCGAGGCAAAGCTCCCGCTCGCGAGGCTGGGCATGGGCGGTGAAGCCCCAGACGGGCAGGTCATGGCCAAGGGCACGCAGGTTGCGAGTCAGCTCGAAGCCGTCCATCACCGGCATCTGGCAGTCGGTGATGACCAGATCGAAGGGGTGGCTGGCGAGGGCGCGCAGGGCCTCCAGGCCATTGCTGCGCACACTGACGTCGTGTCCCAGATGCTTGATCTGCTGGCGCAGCAGGATCTGGTTGGCGTGATTGTCATCGACCACCAGGATATGCAGCCGATGGGGGAGGGGTTGAGCCTGGTGGGGC
>NZ_PQLN01000125.1:0-10075 GCF_002919855.1 Aeromonas sp. ASNIH8
GCCCAACCCCCCGCCCCCCCTTACATTTCGCAGCCTCTTCACTGGCCCCCCTTGCTGCCGTGTCTGCATGTTGAAGCCTCCGGCCACAGGGCAATCCCTTGGCCCAACCTCTTGCGTCTCGGTTTTTGTCATCTGGGCCCATGGCCCATCCCGCCTCTGGCTTTTTGACAAGGGCAGCCTCTGATCCTGCCCGTTAATCTTGCGCCCCTTTCGCCCGTGGCAGTCAACACGGCGCGCTTGCGGGTTTCTCAGGCGCCCCGCCCTTGTGTAGGGAACACGGTGGCGAGCGCGGGGTTGACGAGAAAATGGGGAGCGCAACGGACACTGCGATGGCAAGCGATACGGGAGGCCCATGGGCCACAAACAGGAGGGAAACACTCCGGTCTGATGGCATATGAACTCATTTTTCAATCAAGCCGCCATGACGCGACCATCCGGGGCGCGTTTCCCTCACCAATCCCAGTCACCACCATCGTTGCCGACTTTCATGCCAAGGTGCCTTTTATACAAAATCGCAACGTTGAAAACGTTTTTCATTCACCACTCGTCTACCTGAATGGCACGAATAGTTGGTCACTTAAACTTTCGTGTTCTTTTTTTACCATTTCTGTGTGTCCCCCCTTGCCCGGGACCCTGAGCCTGCCTAAAATCGCGCGTCTTTTATCAACCCCACCTCTATTGTTGGAGAACACCACGTGAGCGAAAAATTGGCCAACCCTGCCCCTCTGGGTCTGATGGGTTTCGGTATGACCACCATTCTGCTGAACATCCATAACGCAGGTTTCTTCCCCATCAGCGCCATGATCCTGGCCATGGGTCTGTGCTATGGCGGTCTGGCCCAGATCATCGCCGGCATCATGGAGTACAAGCGTGGCAACACCTTCGGTGTCACCGCCTTTATCTCCTACGGTACCTTCTGGTGGAGCCTGGTGTTCCTGCTGATGATGCCGGGCATGGGTCTGGCCGAAGCCACTCCCCACGCCTACATGGGCTGGTATCTGCTGATGTGGGGCATGTTCACCCTGTTCATGCTGGTAGGCACCATCAACTTCCCGCGCGTGAAGCAGTTCGTGTTCGCCTCCCTGACCGTGCTGTTCTTCCTGCTGGCCGCCCGTGACTTCACCGGCAGCACCCTGATCGGCACCATCGCAGGTTTCGAAGGCATCATCTGCGGCGCCAGCGCCATCTACCTGGCCATGGCCACCGTGATCAACGAGCAGTTCGGTCGCACCGTGCTACCCATCGGCGAGCAGAAGAAAGCCGCTCCCGCCCAGCTCAAAGCCGCTGCCTAAGCACCCGGCGACATCGCTGTCACGAAAAAGGCACCCTCGGGTGCCTTTTGTGTTTCTGCCGCCCGGACACAGTGCCGGTCAGCCCTGCGCTCCGGGATCTCCCGCCAGCAACCGGGTGGCCGGGTAGCGGGCGGCGGGATCCTGGCCGTAGAAGCGAGCGAACTGGTCATAGACCGCGGGGTAGACGGCGCGCAGACGCAACGGATCGGTGAAGAAGCTCTCGCTGCACACCGCGAAGAATTCGGCGGGGTGCGAGGCGGCGTAGGGGTCTATCTCGGTCACCTCCTCTCTGGTCAACTGATCGTTCATCTCGTCAAACGCACCTTGCAGCGCCCGGGTCCATTGCTGGGGATCCATGCCCCGCGGCAGGGGCGGTGCACCGTCCGCATCCCCTCCCAGCATGTCGAGCTTGTGGGCAAGCTCATGGATCACCAGGTTGAATCCGTCCCAGTCCCCGTCCTGCTGCAATTCGCTCCAGGCCAGCACCAGCGGCCCCTGGGGCCAGGATTCACCGGCGTTCTCCTCTTCAAATTCGCTCACCAGCCCGAACTCGTCCTGCACCTCCTGACGACGGGTCACGGGCTCGGGGATGATGATCACCTCGTGGAAACCTCGATACCAATCGAACCCCAGGTGCAGGATGGGCAGCACTGCCTGCAGGGCCAGCACCCCCTGCTGGCGGGGCGTCAGTTCCACCCCGATCTGGGTGAGGGTCTTGCGCGAGAGAAAATGGCGCGCCAGCTCCATCAACTTCTGCGCCTCTTCTTCTTCAAGCCCCTGTAAGATGGGCACCGCCGCCAGCGCCTCGCGCCACTCCTGCTCTTCGGGGAGACGGGGCTCCCGGGGAGATGCACCACCCAATACCTCTTTCAACCTGGACCAGAACACACGGACTCCTCTTGCCAATCAGACAGCTTTCACAAAACGTTTCGGACGCTCGCAATACCCTTGCGCCAGATAAAATCGGTGCGCCCCTTCGCGCTTGAGGCTGCTGGAGAGCTCCAGCTGGCCGCACCCCAGGGCTGCCGCCCGCTGCTCTGCCGCCGCCAGCAGCAGGGCCCCGATGCCCCCTCCCCTTGCACTCTCATCGACAACCAGCGCCGAGATCAGGCCCCAGGCTGGTGCAAGGTGCATGGGTTGCAAGTGGTGCCACACCAGCACCCCCACCGGGATCCCCTCGCACAGGGCCAGCAGTACCTCCCGCGCCGGATCGGGCTGGGCCAGCCTGGCGCTGACCGCCCCGTCAGGGTTGGGGTAGCCCAGCTGGCCAAACAACCCCGTCAATCCGGCCCCATCTTCCTCCCCGGCGAGGCGAATGATGTATCTGTTTTCCCTTGTTGCCACTCCTGGCCTCCTATTTGCATTACCTCAATCAGCCCTCTGGGCATGGCAAAGCGGCAGATGATGGGTATGTACCGAATCTTGTCCAGTTCCATTCACCATTTGTTAATGTCAATTCACAAATTAACAAAGTCACAACACTTTTCACTAGGAAGGCCCTGAACAAACCGATATGTTAAATCCCGCGGACTAACCAGTCGAAAGTCCCGCACAATCCTGAGTGACCCCCTTGGTCACCATATATTTCAATGTTAGGGCAGCGAGGCACAGACCTCGCCAAGACAGCGCAACAAAGGAGTTGTTGTACATGAATGAGATCGTCAATGCCATCAATGGCGTGATTTGGAGCCCTGCGCTCATCTATCTGTGTCTGGGGGTAGGCCTCTACTTCTCCCTGCGCAGCCGTTTCCTGCAACTGCGTCACTTGAAAGGCATGATAGGCCTGATGTTTCAGGGCAAGGGCAACGATGCCGGTGTCTCCTCCTTCCAGGCACTCTCCATGACCCTGGCCGGTCGCGTCGGTACCGGCAACATCGCCGGTGTGGCCACTGCCATCACCTTCGGCGGCCCGGGCGCCCTGTTCTGGATGTGGATGGTCGCCTTCCTCGGCGCCAGCTCCGCCTTCGTGGAGTCCACCCTGGGCCAGGTCTACAAGGAGAAGATCAACGGTGAATACCGCGGCGGCCCGGCCTTCTACATCGAGAAGGGCCTGGGCATGAAGTGGTATGCCTGGACCTTCGCCATCGCCACCATCTTCGCCTGCGGCGTGCTGCTGCCGGGCGTACAAGCCAACTCCATCGGCTCCAGCCTGCAGACCGCCTTTGACATCGATCCCAACGTCACCGCCGCCGGTCTGGCGCTGCTGCTCGGTTTCATCATCTTCGGCGGCGTCAAACGCATCGCCAACTTCGCCAGTACCGTGGTGCCCTTCATGGCGCTGGGTTACATCATCGTTGCCTGCGTCATCATCGCCCTGAACATCGGCCAACTGCCGGGCGTGATCCTGCTCATCTGGAAGAGTGCCTTCGGGATGGAAGCCGGCTTCGGCGCCATTCTGGGTCTGGCCATCATGTGGGGTGTCAAGCGCGGCGTCTACTCCAACGAAGCCGCTCAGGGGACTGGCCCCCACGCCTCCTCCGCCGCGGCGGTGAGCCACCCGGCCAAGCAGGGCCTGGTGCAGGCGTTCTCCGTTTACATCGACACCCTGTTCGTCTGCTCCGCCACCGGCTTTATGCTGCTCATCACCGGCCTGTACAACGTGCAGGGGCCGGACGGTGCCGCCATCTATACCGGCATCGCCGGCATCGCGGCGGGCCCCGGCTATGTGCAGACCGCCATGGAAAGCATGATGCCAGGCTTTGGCAACTACTTCGTCGCCATCGCCCTGTTCTTCTTCGCCTTCACCACCATCGTGGCCTACTACTACATCGCCGAAACCAACATCGCTTTTGTCAACCGCAAGATTAACCGCCCCTGGCTCACCTTCCTGCTGAAGATTGCGCTGATGGCTGCCACCGTCTACGGCACCGTCAAGACCGCCGATCTGGCCTGGGGCCTGGGTGACATCGGGGTCGGCCTGATGGCCTGGCTCAACATCGGTGCCATCCTGATGCTGCAAAAGCCGGCTTTCGCCTGTCTGAAAGACTACGAGGCACAGCTGGCCAAGGGTCTGGATCCCGTGTTCCACCCGGAAAAGCTCGGCATCAAGAACGCGGACTACTGGATTGAAAACCGCGCCGAAGTAAACCTGATGCGCGAGCAAACCGGCCACCCCTTCGAGGCGGACCCGGATACCGTTGCCAAGTAATCAGACGGCACAATGCAAAATGGCAGCTTCGGCTGCCATTTTCATTTGTGTTGGATAGGTGAGGGGTTCAAAGCGCGTTGCGTCGCGGTCCGAATGGCAGGCGCCAGCGAAACAGGCTGTTGAGGGTCGCCCGCCACTGGTTGGGGCGCCCCAGGATCAGCCTCTGCAACCGGGTCTCTTCCTTAAGCATGGCCTCGTCACTGCGAGCCCAGGCCTGGGTGTAGAGCTGCTTGATCCCCGCCAGCGCATCCGGCGACTTGGTGATCAGGGTCCGGGCAAAGGCCCGCGCCTCTTCCAGGGGATCCGCGCACACCCGGCTCACCAGGCCGAGGGACTTGGCTTCGCTCGCTTCCAGCTCGCGCCCGCTCATGGCAAGCTCCATGGCGGTATCCATCCCCATCAGGTTGCGCAGGGTGACGCTGCCGCTCATGTCGGGGATGATGCCCCACTTGATCTCCATCACCGAGAAGCGGCAATCCGGGGTGCTGAAGCGAAAATCGGCGCCGAGCGCTATCTGCAGGCCGCCGCCAAAACAGACCCCCTGGGTCACCGCAATCACGGGCACCGGCAGTTGATGCCAGCCATAGGCCACCCGCTGGGCCAGGTTGGTCGCCTCGTCCGCCTCGCGCTTGAGGATCTCCAGCGGCGCCACCGGCTGCTTCAGCATGGATTTCACATCCAGCCCGGCGCAGAACGCCCGCCCCTCCCCGTGCAGGATCACGGCCCGCAGCCCTTTTTGCCGGGATACTGCGTTCAGCGTCTCGTCGATGGCGTCGAACATGGCCCGATCCAGCGCGTTGAGCTTGTCCCCCCGGCAGAGCATCACCTCGGCGATCCCCTCCTGAAACACCCATTTGACCCTTGGCTTTTCCATCTCCGTCTTCGTCCTTTGATTCAACTGGTCATACCACAACGTTACCAGAGTGTTATGGGCAGGTACAGGGAGGCAGCCCCGGGCCTGCGACTAAAGTCGGCTGGCCCGGTGGTGGAGCCTTTGTCAGACTGGCCCCATGGTCACGGTGGAGCCTGTCATGTCACTTCTGTTCAATTTTGCCCGTCCACCGTTCGACGGCCTGGACGAGGAGGCACGCCAGCGGCTCGGTCAGCACCTCAGCATCTGCTACTTTCGCGCGGGCCAGACGGTGCAGCACGCCGGGGAGGAGCCCGCCGGGCTCTACCTCATCATCAAGGGGGCCGTGGAAGAGTCTGCCCCCCATCAATCCTTTGGGGACTATGGCGAGGGGGACATGTTCGACGTCCGTGCCCAGTTTGACGGGCACTGCCGCCACCGTTTCGCCGCCCTGGAAGATACCCTCTGCCAGCTCATTCCCCGCCCCGTCTTTCTGGCCCTGTGCGACGCACACCCCCATATCGCCCGCTACTTCACCGCCACCCTGGCGGAGCGCCAACGCGAGCAGGAGCGGCGCAGCCAGCTCGGACAGCAGAATCTGGCGGAGTTCATCCTGACCCGCATCGCTCCCGACCATCTGCAGGCGCCGCTCATCGTGGAAAACAGCCTCTCGCTCCTGGCCGCCACCGAGGCCATGGTGGCCAGGGGCACCGACTGCCTGCTCTATCCCGGAGCAGACGGCAGCCTGAGCCTGGCAACCCGCAAGACCCTGCTCCACGCCCTCACCCTCAAGGGATTGCCGCTCAGTGCGCCGCTGGCGGTGCTGACCCCCACCCCGCTGACGGGTCTGCCACTGGGGAGCTATCTGTTCGATGCCTTGCTGCTGATGACCCGCCACCGCATCAAGCGCCTGGTCATCTGGCAGGGGCAGGAGGTGGCAGGCATCCTGCATCTGACCCAGGTACTCGGGCTCTTCTCCACCCACTCCCATGTGTTGACCCTGCGCATCGCCCGCGCCGACTCCCCGGCCGCCCTCGAGGCGGTCGCCCGGGAGCAGCAGCAGCTCATTCGCTCCCTGTTTGCCCAGGGGATCCACACCCTGTTCCTGATGAAGCTCATCGCCACCATCAACGAGCAGTTGATCGCCAAGGCCTTTTCCCTGGTGATCCCCGCGGCGCAGCAAGAGCAGGTGTGCCTGCTGATGCTGGGGTCGGAGGGGCGTGGCGAGCAGATCCAGAAAACCGATCAGGATAATGCCCTGATCCTGCCGGATGGCCTGCCGTGGCCCACCCAGTCGGCGGATCTGGCCGCCTTCAGCGCCCTGCTGGCGCGCCTGGGTTATCCCCCTTGCCCGGGCAGGGTGATGGTCAACAACCCGGCCTGGGTGAAGCCGCTTGACGGCTGGCTGCAAGGGATAGAGCAGGCCTGTGTGCGTGCCAGCGAAGCGGATCTGCTCTGGCTCGCCACCCTGGCCGATGCCCAGGCCATCACGGGAGATCGCGCCCGGCTCGCCCCCGTCGCCCGCCACCTGCGGGCCTGCCTCGCCGACCGGCCGGATCTGCTGGCGGAGATGGCAAGGGCCGCCGTCGCCTTTCACGCCCCCCTCACCCTCTTTGGCAGGCTGGAGCAAGCCCCGGAGGGGCTGGATCTCAAGCGGGGCGGCCTCTTCCCCCTTGTCCACGGCGTCCGGGTGCTCTCCCTGGAGGCGGGGATCCTGGAGACCTCGACCACGGGGCGCATCGAGGCCCTGGTGGGCCAGGGACGCCTCAGCCGGGACTATGGCACCAATCTGGCGGAGGCCTTCCGGCTGTTCATGCGGCTTCGGCTGCGCAGCCAGTTGCAGGAGGGAGACGGACGGGTGCGGGTGGCAGACCTCGGCCCCGCAGAGCGGGATCTGCTGCGCCATGCCCTGCACCAGGTGAAGAAGTTCCAGCAATGGCTCACCTTGCACTTTCGTCTTAGGCAATAGCGATGTGGATGCACTGGCGCCGCCGCTGGTTTGGCAGGACGTTTCGGGAGGGGGAGTTTGCCCCGCTCTTTGCCCGCCCTGCTGGCGACGAGTGGGTGGCGCTGGACTTCGAGACCACCAGCCTGGATCCGGCGCTGGCGGAGATCGTCTCCATCGGGGCGGTGCGCATCCGGGGCAACCGGATAAAGACGGGCGATGCCCTTGCCATCCGGGTCCAGGCTCCCGCCAGCCTGAACGCCGGGTCCGTGGTGATCCACGGCCTGCGCCATCAGGATCTGCAACAGGGAATGGCACTGGAGCCCGCGCTGCGCGCGCTGCTGGAGTTCATCGGCCCCCGTGAGCTGGTGGGGTATCACATCGCCTATGACCTGCGCATTCTCAACCTCGCCTGCCAACGGCTGTGGCGGCTCACCCTGCCCCAGCGCGGCATCGAGGTGAGCCGCCTCTATCACGATCACCTCTATCGCCGCTATCCCGATGCCGCCATCGATCTGCACCTGGCCGCGATCTGTCGCCATCTGGCGCTGCCAGCCCTGCCCCCCCACGACGCCCTGAGCGATGCCGTCACCGCCGCCCTTGTCTTTGTACGCCTGCATCAGGGCGGCCCGCTGGCTTATCCCAAAGTCTAATTGTTCGGAGATAACATTTAATTCACATTTTGCTTACATGGACAGCCGTGCTGTCCGGTAGGGAACCCCTCATCCACCGCTGACATTCACTGTCATGGAGAACTGCAATGGAACAGCAACCGTATCTTCGGATCCAGCAAGATCCCAACTTCCAGGCACTGGTCGCCAAACGCCAGCGTTTTGCCTGGACCCTCTCCATCCTGATGCTGGGGCTCTACCTGGCGTTCATCCTGCTCATCGCCTTTGCACCGGGCTGGCTTGGCACCCCCTTGAGCGAAGGCTCCAGCATCACCCGTGGCATCCCGGTCGGGATTGGTCTCATCGTATCGGCCTTCGTGCTGACCGGTATCTACGTATTTCGTGCCAACGGCGAGTTCGACGAGCTGAACCAGAAGATCCTCAAGGGAGCGCAATCATGAAAGGCAAGTTTCTGCTGCCGCTGGCAGGTCTGATCTCCACCCCCTTGCTGGCGGCCGACGCCATCAGCGGCGAGGTGCAACGCCAACCCCTCAATATCTCGGCCATCGTGATGTTCGTGGTCTTCGTGGCCGCCACCCTGTTCATCACCTACTGGGCCTCCAAGCGCAACCGTTCGGCTTCCGACTACTATGCCGCCGGCGGGCGCATCACCGGCTTCCAGAACGGTCTGGCCATCGCCGGTGACTACATGTCCGCCGCCTCCTTCCTCGGCATCTCCGCCCTGGTCTATACCTCGGGCTACGACGGTCTCATCTACTCCATCGGCTTCCTGGTGGGCTGGCCCATCATCCTGTTCCTGATCGCGGAGCGGCTGCGCAACCTCGGCAAGTACACCTTTGCCGACGTGGCCTCCTACCGCCTCAAGCAGACCTCGGTGCGCAGCCTCTCCGCCAGCGGCTCCCTGGTGGTGGTCGCCCTCTACCTCATCGCCCAGATGGTCGGTGCCGGCAAGCTCATCGAGCTGCTGTTCGGCCTCCAATACCACGTGGCCGTGGTGCTGGTCGGCATCCTGATGGTGCTCTACGTGCTGTTCGGCGGCATGCTGGCCACCACCTGGGTACAGATCATCAAGGCGGTGATGCTGCTCTCCGGTGCCTCCTTCATGGCCATCATGGTGATGAAGTCCGTCAACTTCGACGTCGGTACCCTGTTCAGCGAAGCGGTCAAGGTGCATGCCAATGGTGCGGCCATCATGAGCCCGGGCGGCCTGGTCGCCGACCCCATCTCCGCCATCTCCCTTGGGCTGGCCCTGATGTTCGGTACCGCAGGTCTGCCCCACATCCTGATGCGCTTCTTTACCGTGAGCGATGCCAAGGAAGCCCGTAAATCGGTGTTCTATGCCACCGGCTTCATCGGGTACTTCTACATCCTCACCTTCATCATCGGCTTTGGCGCCATCCTGCTGGTCAGCACCAACCCGGACTTCAAGGACGCCACCGGCGCCCTGCTGGGGGGCACCAACATGGCGGCGGTCCATCTGGCCGATGCGGTGGGCGGCAGCCTGTTCCTGGGCTTCATCTCCGCCGTGGCGTTTGCCACCATACTGGCGGTCGTGGCCGGGCTGACCCTGGCGGGGGCCTCCGCGGTCTCTCACGACCTCTATGCCTGCGTCATCAAGGAAGGCAAGGCCAACGAGGCCGACGAGCTGCGCGTCTCCAAGATGACCACCCTGGTACTGGGTGTGGTCGCCATCGGCCTTGGCATCCTGTTCGAGAAGCAGAACATCGCCTTCATGGTGGGCCTGGCGTTCTCCATCGCGGCGAGCTGCAACTTCCCGGTGCTCTTCCTCTCCATGTTCTGGTCGCGCCTGACCACCCGTGGCGCCGTCTATGGCGGCTGGCTCGGTCTCATCAGCGCCGTGACCCTGATGATCCTGGGCCCCACCGTCTGGGTGAAGGTGCTGGGTCATGCCCAGGCCATCTTCCCCTACGAATACCCGGCGCTCTTCTCCATGGGGCTGGCTTTCATCGGGATCTGGTTCTTCTCGGTCACCGACAAGTCCCAGGCAGCCTCCGACGAGCATGCGAAGTTCTTCCCGCAGTTCGTCAGATCCCAGACCGGGCTCGGTGCCTCCGGCGCCTCCGCCCACTAAGTGGCATCCCACGCATCCAAGCCGGCCCAGTGCCGGCTTTTTTCATGACCGCCCCTCGCCTCCCCTCTGCAAGAGAAGCCGGAGCCCGTTGCCGGCCTGGTCGTGAAACCTTCCCC
>NZ_PQLN01000126.1:0-9855 GCF_002919855.1 Aeromonas sp. ASNIH8
AATTCAACGGGTTATATTTGGCGGTGAGGGAGGGATTCGAACCCTCGATACGTTGCCGTATACACACTTTCCAGGCGTGCTCCTTCAGCCACTCGGACACCTCACCAAATTTTTACTGCTTGAAGTGGCTTTCGGAGCACGCTGCGCGTGCATCTTGCCGACTTCGTCGGTGGGCAGCCTCTCGGATACCGCACCAAATTTTTGTCTGTGGTTTAACGTGTTCAGCCAACACGGTGTTCGCTGCGCCGTTGCGCTGGAACGGGGCGTAATTTAGGGGAAAGGGCTGCCTGGGTCAACCACTTTTCCCCTTATTTTTCATAATCTTTATCGAGTGCCTATCCCTTGAACAGAATGCCGGTTTTTTAATCCCGTTCAAGGCTTGTCGAGAATGATCAGGCTGTCAGGCAGCTCGTTCTGACCCCGGGTGGCGGGGAAAGCGTCGGTCAGAATGGCGCTGGTGCGCTCCACGCACTCCAGGAACCCCTGCTCGACCTCCTTGTTGCGTACCCGAACCACGAAGTCGTCGATGATCTGCTGCCACTGGGTGTTGTCGATGTGCTGGGCGATCCCGTCGTCTACCAGGATCTCCACATAGTGCTCCGCCACCGAGACGAAGATGAGCACACCGAGCCGGTCCCGGGTGCGGTGAAGTCCCTGCTCGACAAACTGCAGGCGGGCCATCAGGGCGGCCCGGTGACGGCGTACCTTGTGGGGGATGAGCCGCATCTTGATGGGCGTCCAGTGGAACAGCAGGCTCAGCAGCAACCAGACCGACCACTGCACCAGCAGGATCTCGTACCAGCCAAGCCAGAAGCCGAGCTGGAAGACCAGCAGGGGGGTGAGCATGGCCAGCAGGGCGGCCCACAGGGTCGGGATATAGCGATAGCCATCGCTGGCCGGGGCCAGCACGGTGACCAGTTCGGCATCCGTGGCCTGCTCGGCCTGTCGAACCCTGGCCTGCAAGGTGTGGAAAAACTGTTTCGAAATCATCTTGTTGTCTCTTTTTCCCTGATTACCAACCGCCAGATGCACCGCCGCCGCCAAAGCTGCCGCCGCCACCACTGAAACCGCCACCACCGCCGCCAGTGCGGCCGCCAAAGGAGCCGGCACCGAATCCACCGGCCATGTAGGCGGTCCGGCGACGTCCTCCCGGCCCACCGCCGCCGCCGCGCAGATTGTGCAGCACGATCATCGCAATCACCACCAGGATGAAGAGCCAGGGACCTCCCTGCTTGTCGGCCTTGCTGGTGTTGTCCACGGGCTGATACTCCCCGGCCAGGGCCTGCATGATGCCCTGGCTGCCGGCGAGGATGCCGGCCACCATGTCACCGCGCTTGAAGGCGGGCAGGATCCGGGTCTGGATGATATTGGCGGCGATGGCGTCGGGCAGGGCACCTTCCAGGCCATAACCCACCTCGATGCGCACCTTGCGCTCGTCCTGGGCGATGATCAGCAGCACGCCGTTGTTCTTGCCTTTTTGGCCGATGCCCCAGTGGCGACCGAGCTGGTAGCCGTACTCTTCGATGGTATCCCCCGCCAGCGTGTCGATGGAGACCACCACCAGCTGGACGCCGCTGCGCTTCTCGAAGACGGCCAGTTGCTGTGCGAGTTGGTGGGCCTGCTTGCGGGACATCAGATTGGCCTCGTCCACCACCCGCCCGGTCAGGGCCGGGAAATCGGGGGCGGCATGCAGTGCCGTGGCACAGAGCAGCAGACAGAGCGCCAGCCAGTGTCTCATCACGTTCATTGGAAGCTGACCTTGGGCGCCTCATCGGCACCGGGTTTGGCGCTGAAGGTGGGTTTGGCTTCCAGATCGGAGTAAAGCAGCTTGGACCAGATGACCCCGGGGAAGGTACGGATCTCGGTATTGAACTGGCGTACTGCCTCGATGTAATCCCGTCTGGCCACCGCGATGCGATTCTCGGTGCCTTCCAGCTGGGCCTGCAGGGTCAGGAACTGCTGATCGGCCTTCAGATCCGGGTAGCGCTCGACCACTACCATCAGCCGGGAGAGGGCGCTGGAGAGCTGCTCCTGAGCCGCCTCGAACGCCTTGAGCTGGGAGGGGTCACTCACCTGCACGCTGCCGACTCGGGCACGGGCATCGGTGACCGCCTTGAGGGTCTCCTGCTCGTGGCTGGCGTACCCCTTGACGGTGGCCACCAGGTTGGGAATGAGATCGGCCCTGCGCTGGTACTGGTTCTCGACCTGTCCCCAGCTCGCCTTGACCTGCTCATCCAGGGTCGGAATGGTGTTCATGCCGCAGCCGGTCAAACCCAGCAGCAGGGTCAGGGTCAGCAGGGCACGGGTACCACGCTGCCAGAGTGAAGTGGCCATCTTGTTGTTCTCCATTGATATTTCTCTCGGAAATAGGTTCACCATAACAGCTTGTGGTCAGCCCTCACAACGCCTGGGTAACAGGGGGGCGCGGTAGCTCATCGACACTTTGGGCAGCTGGGGTTTGTCCTTGAGCCAGGAGGTCAGCTCCTCCCCACAGCCATTGCCGGGGGGAATGGGAGCCTGGGGCTGGCAGTCCGGACTGTTTGCCGGGCAGCGCAGGCGCACGTGAAAGTGGCTGAAGTGGCCGACCCAGGGGCGCAGCTTGCCGACCCAGGCTTCACCGGGTGCCTGTTTGCACACCTCGGCCTTGATGACGGGGTTGACGAAGATACGCGCCACCTCGGGGCGATCAGCCGCAAGGCGCAGCAGATTGAGCTGCCTTGGGCCGAATCGGCCGGGCAGCATCCGGTAGCTGGGTTCGTCGATCAGCGCCCACTCCCTGGGGGCATCCTGCTCCCAGCGGCTGATGGGTCTGTCAGCCATCCTGAACCAGATGTCGGCATCCAGGCCGGTCTGGTGGCTGCGATGACCTGAGGTAAAGGGCCCCCCGTGCATCATGGCGAGGTCGGCGATATAGAGATCCGGCATGCCGGCCAGTCTGGTCTGGTTGGCCAGATGCTGTAGGTAATGGATGAGGTCGGGGTGACCGTAATAGCGCAGCCGTTTGGTGCGGATCACCTGATAACCAGGGCCTTCGAGGGGCAGGGCCACGGCATTTTTCAGGCAGCCGGCGGAGTAGCCGCCGATGGCCTCGGCATAGAGTGTGCTCGCGGACAAGAGCAGGGCGGTGGCGAACATGGGACTCCCGGGATGGCGCCCAGTGCGGGCTCAGACAGCCCCAAGCATACCAAGAGTGGCGGCTGGCCGTCATCCGTGTCGCGGTGGCGGTTGCATCGCGGCGCGTCGCTCGCGCACAATGCGCGGCAACGCAGCGACGGCAAGGCCGTTCGCATCACAGAAGGAGAAGAGAAGATGAGAGTCAGTGAGCTGGCAGCGCAAGAGAACGTGAGCTGGCTGATGCCCCCGGCCCGGCGGTTTTACGGGGTCATGATCTGCCTGTTGCTGGCGAGTCTCGCCACTGTGGTGGCCGCCCTCTGGCTGGGATATCCCGACATGGGCCTGCTGCCCTGGGTCGGGGTGGTCTTTGGCGGCATCGTGCTGGTGATGATGGTGTTGCCGCGCAACTGGCAGCGCTGGCGTCTGGCGGAGCTTGCCTGGGATGAACGCCATCTCTATCTGCTCAATGGCGGCGAAGACCGGGCCTTGGCCCTGCCCAGAGCTGTGCTGGTGGGCATGGAGCGGGATCGCAAGGTGGGACACGATGGCCAGTGGCTCGATTTCAGCCTGGATCTCGGGCTGGATGAGTTGACTCTGGCGACGGCCACCAGCCTGCTCGGGTTGTCCCGGGAAGGGACTCACGAAGTGGCCCCCGGGGTCTATCGATTCGGGTTCAAACGTGCCTGGCATGGGCGTCGTGCCCTCGGCACATTGCTGGCCGAACTGCACCCGCTCTGACTATTTTCTCGACAATTCATTCCAATGCTCAGATACTGCCTCTGATTCGATTTGATCTTTCCTGCTCTGATAACCCAAGAGATCAAGGACTTGGGATACGAAGCTGGAAGTGCCATGGCATGATGCCGTGGCTGGTCCGGCAGGGGGGTTGTGCCCTTACTCCCAGGTCGGTGGATGCATAGATAAGGCACCTTGAATCGAGAGTGGATGGCATGAAGATTTACGTAGGTAATCTGTCGTACCGGATGACGGCCGACGAACTGACAACCGTGTTCAGCCAATTTGGGCAGGTAGACAAGGTCGATATCATCATCGACCGCGATACCGGTCAGTCCAAGGGGTTTGGTTTCATTGAAATGCCGGTCAATGGTGAGGCCGAGAAGGCCATCGCCGAGTTGCACGGCACCGAGGTCGGCGGCCGCACCATCACGGTCAATCAGGCCAAACCGAAGACGGATGCACCCCGTGGTCGCCCCCAGCGCCATCGTTGAATCGTCTCGATAACGGAAAACGGCATGGAATCCTCCATGCCGTTTTTGTTTTCAGGGTCTGGTGCAGACTCAGGGAACGTCATAACCCAGAGCGGCCTTGCGGATGCGGAACCACTGCTGGCGAGTGAGCTCAATGGACTCGGCTGCCACGGCGGCGGCGATCCGCTCCCGTTTGCCGGAGCCGATGAGGGGCAGCGGCTGACTCGGCAGCATCATCACCCAGGCGTAGACCACCTGCTCCAGACAGTCGGCGCCCACCTCCTGGCGGATCTGCTCGAGTTCCGCCCGCAGCGGGGCATATTCGGGGGCATGGAACAGCCGCCCGCCGCCAAGGCAGGACCAGGCCATGGGCTTGATGCGCAGTTGCTGGCATTGATCCAGGGCACCATCCAGCGTCCCCTCCTGATGGAGCGGGGAGATCTCCAGCTGGTTGGTGACCAGGGGGAAGGGCAGGCGGGATTGCAGCAGGGCGAACTGGTGGGGCGTGAAGTTGGAGACCCCGGCGTGCTTGATCTTGCCTGCCTGCTTGAGGGTGATGAAGGCGTCGGCCACCTCGTCGGCGTTCATCAAGGGGTCGGGGCGATGGATCAGCAACAGATCCAGATGATCGGTGCCGAGCTTTTGTAAGGAGGCTTCGGCACTGGCGACGATGTGTCCCTTGCCGGTGTTGTAGTGATTCAGGGCGTGGGCCGGATTGGCGGTGAGGGCGATGCCGCACTTGCTGACGATCTCCATGCGATCGCGCAGGGAGGGCTCCAGGCGCAGGGCATGGCCGAAGGCCTCCTCGCACTGGTAGCCACCGTAGATGTCGGCGTGATCGATGGTGGTGACCCCGAGATCAAGGTGATATTTCATCAGGTCCAGTAGGGTGGCGGGGGAGAGCTGCCACTCCATCAGGCGCCAGTAGCCCATGATGAGGCGGGAGAAGGTGGGGCCTTGCTCGTGCAGGGCCAGACGGGATACGGACATGGTGACTCCTCTGGAGATAACAATGCGAAAAGAAAGGGGCAAAATCATGTGCAGCATCTTGGTCTCTTCCGGCGGACAAGGCAATAATGCCCCCTTCGCGAATTCGAACTATGGTTCTGACTCCGACGGGTCAAGATCCCGGTGTCAGTGAGAGGAGAAGGGGTGATGGAAGGATTTGCCGCCAGGCTGCAAAGTCTGATCGGGGAGGGGAGCGTGAGCGCTTTTGCCCGCAAGGTGGGGTTGAGTGAAGCCCTGATCCGCAAGTATCTGAAAGGGGCCGAGCCCGGCCTTGGCAAGGCGAACCAGATTGCCATGGGGGCCAACTGCTCGCTGGAGTGGCTCGCCACCGGTTGCGGGTATCTCTATCGTCAGGCCGAGGTGGTGGACAGGGACGCCCTGTCGGCGGCGGGGGCGCTGGTGCAGGAGACCCGTCCGGGAAAACCCATGCCGGACGAGGAGCAACTGGTGACCCTGCTCGCCTATTACCAGTTCCTGCGCAGCCACAAGCAGGCGGACGGTTTTCTGGACCTGGCCCGGGCGCGGGAGTTTGGGCGCCATCTGGCCGAGGCCTGAGCCTGACGGGTGCTCCCGGCAGTCCGCCATTCTTCTGATACCCTCTAAGCAGTGATCAAATCCAAGGACACGCAGATGAGCTATCTGATCTTGGGCAGTGGCGGGTTGGGCAGTGCGCTGGCACGGGAGCTGGCCAGACGGGGCGAAGAGTGGTTGCTGGCGGGCAGGCAACTGCCTAGGGGGCTGGATCCCGCCTGCTACTTTCCGCTGCAGGAGGTGGACCCGCTCTCCTTCGAGGCCCTCTTTACCCTCTATGACAGCACCACACTGCCGATGGTGGTGATCAACACCATAGGCCTGCTCCATGATCTTGCCCACATGCCGGAGCGGCGGGTGGAGGAGGTGACCCCCCAATGGCTCGAAGAGAGTCTGCTGGCCAATGCCTGGCCCCACCTGGCCCTTGGTGCCAACCTCAGCCGGCGCATGATGCCCCAGAGCACGCTCTGGCTCTGCAGCCTCTCGGATCGGGCGGGAAGCCTGGAGGAGGGGGGCCAGGAGGCCATGTGCCACTACAGCTACCTCATGAGCAAGGCCGCCCTCAACATGGGATCCCGGATCCTGGCGGGTGAGTGGGCCGGACGTTTTCCCGGCGCCGGTGTCATCACCGTGCATCCCGGCCTCATGAATACCCCCATGCAGCAACCTTTTCTCCAGGAGACGGATCCCGCTTTGCTGCAGGACCCCGCCGAGGTCGCCGTCCGCCTGCTGGATCTGATGGCCACACTGACGCCGGCGCACTCGGGCCGTTTCGTGGATCTGCAGGGTCAGTCGCTGCCCTGGTGAGCCGCCGGGCTCACATTCCCGCTTGCCGTTTCTTGCCAGCCGGGTGTCGGCTGGTTAATGTCATCGTCCTGCATCAGGAGGATGACATGCGCTATATCGATTTACGAAGTGATACCGTGACCCAACCCACGGAAGCCATGCGCCAGAGCATGCTGCATGCCGAGGTGGGAGACGATGTCTATGGGGAAGATCCCAGCATCAATGCGCTGGAGCGCCGCGGCGCCGAACTGCTTGGCAAGGAGGCGGCCCTGTTCGTGCCCTCCGGCACCATGTCCAACCTGCTGGCCATGATGAGTCACTGTCAGCGTGGGGAAGGGGCCGTGCTGGGGGCGGCCTCCCACATCTATCGCTACGAGGCCCAGGGCTCTGCCGTGCTGGGCTCGGTGGCCCTGCAATCCGTCCCCATGCAGGCGGACGGCACCCTGGCCATCGAGGATGTGCGGGGGGCCATCGCTCCCGATGATCCCCATTTCGTCCAGACGCGCCTCGTCTGCCTGGAAAATACCCATAACGGCAAGGTGCTGCCATTGACCTACCTGCGCGCCATGCGCGAATTCGTCGACGAGAAGGGGCTGAAGCTGCACCTGGACGGGGCTCGCCTCTTCAATGCGGTGGTGGCGAGCGGGGAACCGGTGGCCGCCATCGCGGCGCATTTTGACAGCATCTCCGTCTGCCTCTCCAAGGGACTGGGAGCACCGGTGGGTTCCCTGCTGGTGGGATCGGCTGCGTTCATCGCCCGCGCCAGACGGCTGCGCAAGATGCTGGGGGGCGGCATGCGCCAGGGAGGGATCCTGGCCCAGGCCGCCCTGTTCGCGCTGGATCAGCACGTTGCCCGGCTGGCGGATGATCATCGCCGCGCCAGGCGTCTGGCAGAGGGGCTGGCCGCGTTGCCAGGCATCACACTCAACATGGGTGAGGTGCAGACCAACATGGTATTCCTGCGCCTGACCCAGGGAGATCCCGCCACCTTGCTGGGTTTCATGAAGGAGCGCGGCATTCTCTTCTCCGGCTACGGGGAGCTCAGGCTGGTGACCCACCTGCAGATCACCGACGATGACATCGACGAGGTGATCGACGCCTTCACCGAGTACCTGAGTGGCTGACGCCATTCCCCATCGCAACAACAAGGGCGCCATCGGGCGCCCTTGTTGTCATGGCAGGGTCGGTCATCCCTGGCGCTGGCCGGTGATCAGCATGGCCTCGTCGGTGGCGTCATAGATCATGATGGCCAGGTGGGTGACCTCTCCGGCGAAGTCGGCCAGCGGCACCAGGGTCAGGTTCTGGTACATGTAGGGGGCCGATCCCGTGATGGGGCGGTAGTTGGAGAAGCGCAACAGGTAGGGGCGCTGCTCCCAGGTGCTGAAGGCACGGTTGTTGAGTTTGAACACCATGTTGGCCTTGCGCTCGAACCAGGCCTTGTCCACATCGGGGAAGAGCGAGAACAGCCCTTGATCGCGCACCTCGCCTGCCAACCGGCCGCTGTGACTCTCCATGAAGCCGTTCCACACCTGGATCCGGTACTCCCTGTCGAGCACGACCAGCCCCACGTCCAGATTCTGGACGATGTTCATCAGCCAATGAAATTCCCGAATGTCCATGGGTCACTCCTGGTGGTTGCTGCCGCGGGGCAGTCAGAGCATGTGCATGATCTTGTTGTTCATGGTGGCGATGGAATCTTCGGTAAACAGCAGCAAGAGATCGCACTGCACCGCATAGCCCTGCACCCGATAGTTGATCTCGATGGCCAGAGTGCGGCGCCAGCGGCTCTGGTTGGTCCGAATGAGATCCTGAATGGGCCTGTGCTGGCCCAGCACCACGGGGTGACCCTGGCTAAAAGGGGTGTCGAGCTGGTTGGCGTAGCCGCGCAGGAAGGCGCCGATCAGCACGTTGGCGGTGTCCATTAGCAGTTCCAGCTCGGCGCCGTGATCCAGCTCCCCCTGATGGTTCATCAGGCGGGCCAGGTCCTGGAAGCTGGCATCGTGGAACAGCAGCAGGGCCTCCCCGGCGATCCCGGCGCCGATGAAGCCCTGGCAGACCGCAGAGAGCGTCTCCGACTCGGCGGCGGCCGAGAGTGCCATGTGCAGCTCGGAGACCTCCAGCACGTTGACGTTGGGGATGGGGAGCAGCACGAAGGCGCCGAGCAGGCGGGCCAGCAGATCCGCCCCCTGGCCCATGGCGACGTTGGCCAGCTCCTGATAGACATCCCGCAGCTCGGGGGTGAACTGGATGCTGCTCTGGGCAGCCTGGTGGCTGGCGACGGGCTGGTGCTGGATGGCCGTCACCTGGGTGGCTGATTGCCACAGACCGTGGCGCTTGAGCAAGGCAAGGAGGGTGTCCGGGGAAGCCGGCTTCTTGATGAAATCGAGGGCGCCAAGAGCCATGACACGCTCATGGGCTTCCGGCTGGATGTCGCCGGAAACCACGATCACCTTGCTGCGCACCCCCTCTCGCTTGAGGGTCTCGAGCACGCCATAACCGTCCATCTCCGGCATGGTGAGATCGAGAAAGATCAGGTCCCCGTGCCCCATCAGGATCTGCTCGACCCCTTCCAGTCCGTCCGCGGCCTGGTGCAAGGTGACACCCCAATCGGCGGGCAGGGCGCGCACCAGCTGCTTGCGCGCGAACCCGGAGTCATCACATATCAATACATTCATAGTGTTAGCCGACCTGTGCAACGAGGATTGCGCTAAGTGTGGGTCATCAGCCGTCAGATGCAACGGGCAGCGGCTGCGCCGGTGAAAATTGATCGTTCTGCTGGCGGGTACGATAGCGCTCGGAGTGCTTCTCGACGAAATCGGCGAACATCTTAACACGCAACGGGGTGAACCGGGGCTGGCAATGGAGCATGTAGAAGGGACGTTTTCCCGACTGCCAGTCAGGCAGGACGGGGACGAGCTGACCATCTTGCAGGAAGGGGTGCACATAGTGCTGCGGGGCGTTGACGATGCCGAGGTGGCGCTGGGCTGCCCGTACGGCGGCCTGGGTCTGGTCGATGCAAAGGCGGGGAGTGCGCTTGATGCAGATCGTCTGTTCGTCCCGCCCGCTCAGTTGCCAGTGCTGGTGGGGCCAGCAGTAGATGAGATCGTGCTCTTCCAGCTGGGTCGGGTGGGAGGGCCAACCCATCTTCCCAATCTAGGGGGGGGAGGCGAAGAGACGGACCGGAGTGGAACCCCACCAGAGGGGGTTG
>NZ_PQLN01000127.1:0-9751 GCF_002919855.1 Aeromonas sp. ASNIH8
TGGCCAACCGAGCCAGCATGTCGCCAGATGCCTCAACAACATCGTTCAGATCGTTTGCAATAGACATAAAAAATCCGGAACCAGTGATTGGTTCCGGATTGTCCTACAGCAGAAGGATCGGTCAATGGATCCTTAACTGATCAGCATTGCGGCAGATGCCGGCTGTTTTTTTAGGTGGGCCTCAGGCCCGTTTCTCTTCAAGCCAGGCCCCCTGGCTCTGCATCTCGAACAGCTGGGCATAATGCCCCCCCAGCGCCATCAGCTCGCCGTGGGTGCCGCGCTCGCTCACCCACCCGCGGGAGAGCAGCAGGATTTCATCGGCATCCACAATGGTGGAGAGACGGTGGGCGATGGCGATGGTGGTGCGGCCACGGCGTGCCGCCGAGAGCGCCTGGGAGAGGGCGAGCTCGGTCTGGGAGTCCACGCTCGCGGTCGCCTCGTCCAGGATGAGGATGCGCGGATCCCCCACCAGGGCGCGAGCAAAGGAGAGCAGCTGGCGCTGGCCAGCGGAGAGGTTCTTGCCCCCCTCCTCCATCAGGGTGGCCAGGCCATCGGGCAGGCGGCGCACGAAATCGGCCAGCTGCACCTCCTCCAGGGCCTGCCAGAGCCGCCCATCCTCGATGCCGTCACGCCCAAGGCGCAGGTTCTCGGCCAGGGTGCCGACGAAGATGAAAGGATCCTGCTGCACCAGGCCGATGCTGCGGCGCACCGCCGAGAGAGCCAGGCCGTTCATGGGGTGATCATCGAAGTGGATGCTCCCCCGATCCAGGGGGTAGAAACCCATCAGCAGGCTGATGATGGTGGACTTGCCGCTGCCGGTGTGGCCCACCAGCGCCAGCATCTGGCCCGGCCGGGTGGCAAAGCTCACATCTTGCAGCACCTGCTGCTCCCCGTCGTAGGAGAAGCCCACCCCGTCGAAGCGTACCCGTCCCTCCAGGGGGCGCACCTCCCCGTCGGTGCTCTCGCGGGTTTCATCGAGCAGGGCGAATACCCGCTCCCCCGCCACCATGGCCTGCTGCAACTGGTTGAGCTGGTTGGTCATCTCGATGAGGGGCTCGATCATCCGCCCCAGATAGCTGATGAAGGCGTAAAGCACCCCCACCTGAATGGCCCCCGCCGTGCTCAGCCCCTCGTGGGCAAACAGGGCCAGCAGACCGATGAGCACCATCATGTAGAAGAGATCGATGAGGGGGCGCAGCAGGATGCCGTTGATCTTGAGGCTCTTGATCCGCGCCTGCCAGTGCTGCTGGTTCACCCCCGCAAAAGCAATGGCGAAGTGGCGCTCCTGTACCATGGCCTGGATCACCGGCATCCCCTGCAACGACTCGTTGAGACGGCTGTTGATGTCGGAGAGCAAGGATCGGGTCGCCCGCACCACGGGCACGCTCAGTTTCTGGTAGAGCCACATCACGGCCCCCACCGCCGGCAGCAGGGTGGCGCACACCAGCATCAGGTGAAAGTCCAGCAGCGCCATGGAGAGCAGGATGCCGCACAGGAGCACCACTTTTTGCACCAGGAGCCCTATCACCTGGACATAGAGGTTCATGATCGCCTCGGTGTCGTTGGTGATGCGGGAGATGAGGGAGCCCGAGCGGTGCTTGTCGAAATAGCGGGCAGGCAGGCGGATGGCGGTGGCGAACACCTGCTCGCGCAGACGCTGCACCACCGCCTGGGCGATGCGGTTGAAGCGCAGGGATTGCAGGTAGAAGCCGGCCGCCGACAACACCTGCAACCCCAGATAACCGGCGGCAAGGGCGGCGATGATGCCCCACTCCAGCCGGCGCGGCGCCAGGTAGTCATCGATGAAGAGCTTGATGAGCAAGGGACCCGCCACCTCGGCGCCGGTGGCGAGCAGCAGGCAGATGCCCGCCTGCACCAGCCAGCGGGGGTAGCTGGCGCAGTAGGCGAGCAGCCGTTTGATGGTTGGATTCACAGACTTGCCTCCAGCGCAACGTTCCACGGGAATTGACTCTCTTTGCTCCCCTCTCCGCTCGCGGGAGCCGGGCGGGGGGTGAAGGAAACCAGGGGCCTTGTCATCCTGTTCACAGGCTCTCCTCCACGTCCTGCTCCAGGCGCTGGTAGCGGACCATGTCCGCGTACCAGCCGTTCCTGGCCATCAGGGTCTCGTGACGGCCCCGCTCGCTGATCGCGCCCTGTTCCAGCACCAGGATCTCGTCCGCCTGCTCCACCGCCGTCATGCGGTGGCTCACCAGCACCAGGGTGCGCTTGTGGACCTTGAGGGCCAGCAGGATCTGCTGCTCGGTGTGGGCATCCACCGCCGAGAGGGCGTCATCCAGCACCAGGATAGGGGCATCCAGCAGCAGGGCGCGGGCGATGGCCAGACGCTGCTTCTGACCGCCGGAGAGGGTCACCCCCTTCTCTCCCACCTCGGTTTCATACCCTTTGGGGAAGCGACTGATGTCGTCGTGAACGCAGGCGATGCGCGCCACCCGCTCAATCTCCTCCCGGCTCGCCTCGGGGCGGCCCAGGGCGATGTTGGCCGCGATGGTGGTGGAGAACAGAAACGGCTCCTGGGGCACATAGGCAAACTGGCTGCGCAGCTCACCCAGCGACAGTTGCGAGATGGGCACCTCCCCCATGCGGATCTCCCCGGCCGTGGGGTTGGCCAGGCGCATCAGCAGCTTGAGCAGGGAGCTCTTGCCTGCCCCGGTGCGTCCCACTATCCCCAGCATGGCGCCAGCCTGCAGGGTGACATCCACCCCCTGCAACAGGGTGCGCTGCTCCAGCCGGTAGCCCAGCCCCAGCACCCGCAGGGGAAAGGCCGAGGCCAGCGCCATGGGATGGGCCGGCTCCTCGATGTCGCTGTGCTCCCCCAGCAGGCTTTCGATGCGCGAGTAGGCGGCGCTGCCCCGCTCGATGATGTTGAACAGCCAGGCGATGGCGAACATGGGCCAGATGAGCTGGCCGAGGTACATGGTGAAGCTGGTGAGCTCCCCCAGAGTCAGCTTGTCTTGCAGCACCAGGGCGCTGCCCCCTGCGACAGCCAGAAAATAGGAGCAGCCGATGCACAGGTAAATCACGGGGTCGAACTTGGCGTCGATGCGGGCCACCGCCATGTTGCGCTCCCCCGCCTGACGGGTCAGCTCGGCAAAGCCCTCGTCCTCTAGGGATTCGACCGCGTAGGATTTGAGCACCCGCACCCCGGAGAGGGCCTCCTGGGTCTTGTTGTTGAGGCGGGAGAAGGCCCCCTGAGCCGCCTTGAACTCCTTGTAGATCTGGGTCCCGAAGCGGTTCATGAAGAAGGCCATCACCGGCAGGGGCAGCAGGGAGAGCAGGGTCAGCTGCCAGGAGTACTGGCTGCACATGATGGAGAGCACCAGGATGCCGACGATGAAGGAGTCCACCAGGGTCAGTACCCCTTCCCCTGCGGTCATCTCCACCGCCTGGATGTCGTTGGTGGCGTGGGCCATCAGATCACCGGTGCGGTGGCGCTGGTAGAAATCCGGGCTCATGCGGGTGAAGTGGCTGAACAGCCGGTTGCGCAGCACGTAGGCGAGCCGGTAGGAGGCACCGAACAGCATGACCCGCCACACGTAGCGCAGCAGGTAGATAAGCAGTCCCAGGCCAAAAAGCCCCGCCAGATAGCCGGTCAGGGTGCCGCTGTCCAGGTCACCCTTGGCGATGCCATCCACCACCCAGCCCACCACCTTGGGGGGGATCACGGTAAACAGGGCCACCAGCATCAGCAGGGAGATGGCCACCAGATAACGCCGCCACTGATCCTTGAAAAACCAGCCAAGCCGCAAAAATACGCTCACAGAGAAGTCCTTGGTCGCGGCGCGCTGCCGCGTGATCATGAAGAGAAGCTCAATACAATCGCCCCCTGGCGGGGGCGAACGAGTGGGTCATCATAGCCTGAAGCGGGTGACTTGAGAACGATTGCTATCTTGCCCTCCCTCAGAGCCGCTTGTCGGGGGGCGAAAACGGGAAAGCGACCGACTCCTGCTGCTCCCCGGTGAGCAGGAAGTGGGAGACCTCCTCCCGGGTCTGGGTAAAGACCTGCTGCAACTGGTTGAGCTCCCCCTCGCTCAGCTCCTCCTGCAGCCGCAGCCGCCACTCCAGTTCCCCGGCCAGCAGTTGCAGGCGGGAAGCGGAGATGTTGGCCGAGACCCCCTTCAGGGTATGCAGCAAGCGGCACGCCACTTCGGGCTGCTGGCGACGCAGGGCGGTGCGGATGTCCCACAGATCGTCCTTGTGCTCGGAGAGGAACAGCTTGAAGAGGATCTGCAGCGCCTCCCTGTCATGCTCCAGCCGGCGCAGGGCATCCTCCAGATCCAGCACGCCCATGAGGGCCGGCGGCTTGACCTCGATGGGCACCTTGGGCTCCCCGCCGCTGCTCTTCACCCATTGCAGCAGGTTGTTGTAGAGATCGAGCTTGCTCACCGGCTTGGTGACATAGCCGTTCATGCCGACGCCAAGGCAGCGCTCCCTGTCCCCCGGCATGGCGCTGGCGGTGAGGGCGATGATGGGCACATCATGCTTGTCCACCATCTTGCGGATCTGGCGGGTGGCATCCAGCCCGTCCAGCACCGGCATCTGCAGATCCATCAGGATGACGTCGAACGGCTGCTCCGCCACCTGCTCCACCGCCTCGCGGCCGTTGTCCACCACGGTGACCTTGGCCTCCACCCGGCGCAGGTACTCCAGAATGAGCTGCTGGTTGACCCGGTTGTCCTCGGCCAGCAGCACCCGGGTACCACGCAGCAGCTCCCGGAACTGCTGCTGATCCCCCTGTGCCTCCGCCTGGCGGACCTTGCTGTCATGGGAGCTGCCGTTGAGCAGTTCGTCCACCTTGGCCAGCAAGGCGTTTTCGGTCATGGGCTTGGCCAGGAAGTGGGTCAGTCCCATGCTTTCCATCCGCCCGTGCAGCCCCTCCCTGGACCAGGCGCTGGTCATCAGGACAGGCAGGCGCCGCCACTGGCTGTGCTGGTACATCTCGAGGGCCAAGTCCAGGCCATCCTCCTGACCCATGCGCCAGTCGAGGATGGCGAGGCGGATGTGATGCCCCTCTTCACGCAGCACCTGACGGGCGCGGGAGAGGCTGTTGACCGTGATGACGGACGCCCCCGCCCGCCCCAGGATGTCCTTGGCCAGTTCCAGCACCAGCTCATTGTCATCCATCATCAGGATCAGGGGCTGGTGATCGAAGAAGACCCGGCGCCCCGAGACCCCGTACACCGCTTGGGAGATGGGGATCTCGAACAGGAAGGTGGAGCCCACCCCGGGTTTGCTCTGCACGGTGATCTCCCCGCCCATCAGCCCCACCAGGCGCTGGGAGATGTTGAGGCCAAGCCCGGAGCCGCCATATTTGCGGGTATTGCCCGCCTCCAGCTGGGTAAAGGGCTGGAACAGCTGGGCCTGCTTCTCCGGGGCGATGCCGATGCCGGTATCCCGCACGCTGAAACAGACCCGCATGGGATGCTGGCTGGTGAGGGTGATGGCCACCTCCACCTCGCCCCGCTCGGTGAACTTGATGGCATTGTTCACCAGGTTGACCAGTACCTGACCGAGGCGCAGCGGATCCCCGCGCAGAAAGTCGGGCACGGCGGGAGACTTGTTGATGATGACCTCGATGTGCTTGCGCTCCGCCAGATCCGCGAACATGGCGGCGAGGGAGTCGAGCTGCTCGCTGAGATCGAAGTCGATCTCCTCCAAGGTCAACTTGCCGGACTCCACCTTGGTGAGATCCAGAATGTCGTTGATGAGCAGCAGCAAGGTGTCCGACGAGGATCTGATCTTGTTGAGATAGTCCCGCTGCTGGGGATCCAGACTGGTTTGCAGTGCCAGGGCGCTGAAGCCGATGATGGCATTCATGGGGGTGCGGATCTCGTGGCTCATGTTGGCCAGGAAGTCGCTCTTGGCCTGGGCCAGCAGCGCGGCATGGCGAGAGAGCTCGCTCAGCTTCTGGTTGCGACGCCACAGGGTCGCGGCCACCAGCGAGAAGCAGAGCAGCGCCCCCCCCAGCACCATCAGGTAGAAGCGGCTCTTGAGGGCGGAGGCCCGCTCCAGCTTGCTCTGCTTCCAGGCGGGCAGTGAGCTCAGCCCCTTCATCTCCACCACCTGATTGCGCAGGCGATGGTACTCCATCACCTGCTGATTGAACTCCTGGCCCAGCCGGACGAGGGCCGTGACCCTCGGCTGCTCGCCATAGCGGTCAAGCAGGTGCTGCTGGAGTTGCAACAGTTGCCGCTGCTCGTTCTGATCCCAGCTGCGTCGGAGGTAGTGGTGCAGGCGCATGAGTTCGGTAAGGTCGCGGTACTGCGCCTCACCGACCGGCAGGGTGCCTTGCAACGCCTTGAGCTGGCCCTGGAAGCGGGGAGCCAGATACTCGATGGTCATCTCCATGGTGTAAAGCCTGGCGAGATCCAGCAGATAACCGTCGATGTCCCGCTGCAACGCCTGGGAGCCGGGGTCGTCCACCGACTCCGGATCCTCGTGCACCAGCCTGACGAACCTGTCCAGGTGACTGGAAAGCAGGCTCAGACGTTGCTGTACGCTGCCATCGCTGGCCTTCTCGCGCCCCAGCAGATAGACGGTATCGGTATTGACCCGATTGAGCACCATCTCAGCCGCCACGCTCAAATCGAAGGCACGCTGCTGCTGGCTGAGCAACTGCCAGCAATAGGCAGAAAAGCCCACCAGCGATACGATGATAAGGCCAAAGACAACACGATTGCCCCGTGCAACACTCTTCATCCCGTCTCGATTCTCATGTCATGGTCGGCCATCCGGTGACATCAGGTCACGGCCGGAGGCCAACTGTGAAAAACCACTGAGTGCTATGTTACCGTTAGTCGGCGCTCTGATTGCAATAAAGATGTTGCCGGGCCATGAAATAAGGAAGCAATTATGTCACTTGTCACCACCTATTGTAGCCAATGCTTTACCCGCAACCGCCTGCCTGTCGAAAAAGCAGACTCAAACGCGAAGTGTGGCCGCTGCCGTCACGCCCTCTTCGAACAAACCCCGGTGGCGGGGCGTCAGGCCAGCTTCGATGCCCTGATCCAGTCCGACATCCCGGTGGTGGTGGACTTTTGGGCAAGCTGGTGTGGCCCCTGCCTGCAGTTTGCCCCCGTCTTTCAGGAGGTCGCCCGGGAGCTTGAGCCCCGCCTTCGCTTCGTGAAACTCGATACCGAGCAGGAGGCCGCCATCGCAGGTCGCTATGGCATTCGCAGCATTCCTACCCTGATGGTCTTCCAGCGGGGGGAGATCCTGGCACAGCGCAGCGGCTCCCTGCCCAAGAGCCTGTTCAAGGAGTGGCTGCTCTCCTTCACCTCCCCTGTCAAATGAAAATAAAATGTTTCATTTCTGTTTGATTGAAGATCCATCTTCACTTGACTCTGTGAGTCGCCACATGATTTGACCATATCCCCCTGTTTCAAACAGGGGGATATATGTAACCTCGGCATCACAACAACAACCATAAATTAACCGAGAGAACGTTATGCACACATCGGCTGTACCTCCGACTCCACCCTCACGCTGGCTGGACATCAAGTCCGGGATCGTCATCCTGGATCTGCTCCTGCTCTGCGCCATGCTGGCATGGCTCCCGTTTGACCCCATGGTCAACAAGGGGCTGGCCATCCTAATCTTCATCGCCATCCTCTGGCTGACCGAGGCGGTGAACATCACCATCACTGCCATCTCCATCCCGGTGCTCGCCACCCTGCTCGGGGTGTTCGACATGAGCAAGTCGCTGACCGACTTTGCCAACCCCGTCCTGTTCCTCTTCTTTGGCGGCTTTGCCCTCGCTGCAGCCCTCTCCAAGCAGGGACTCGACACCCAGATCGCCGGCAAGGTGATGCAGCTCGCCAAGGGACACCTGGGCTGGGCTTCCATCGTGCTCTTCACCATCACGGCCGCCCTCTCCATGTGGATCAGCAACACCGCAACCGCGGCCATGATGATGCCGCTGGCCCTCGGCATGCTGAAAGGGCTGGACGTTCACAAGGAGCGCCGCACCCTTGTCTTCGTGCTGCTTGGCGTCGCCTATAGCGCCAGCATCGGTGGCATCGGCACACTGGTGGGCAGCCCCCCCAATGCCATCGCCGCCGCCCAGATGGGCTTGGGCTTCACCGACTGGCTGGAGTTCGGCATCCCCGTGGTGATCATCTTCATGCCGGTAGGCATCGGCCTGCTCTACTGGGTGACCCGTCCCAATCTCTCCCACCAGGTCAGCACCGAGCAGGTCACCATCGAGTGGACAGGTCAGCGCAAAGTGACCCTGGTCATCTTCCTGACCACGGTGCTGCTGTGGATTGGATCCCAGCCTCTTGCCAAGGCGCTGGGCGGCATTCCCCAGTTCGATACCCTGATCGCCATGGGCGCCATCCTGGCCATCGCCGTCAGCCGCGTCGCCAGCTGGGATGACATCAACCAGAACACCGACTGGGGCGTGCTGCTGCTGTTCGGGGGTGGTCTCACCTTGAGCGCCATCCTCAAGCAGACCGGGGCCAACGCCTTCCTGGCGGAGCACCTCTCCAGCGGCCTCTCCTCCATGCCCATCTTCGTGATCCTGCTCTGCCTGGCCGCCTTCGTGGTGTTCCTGACCGAGCTGGTCTCCAACACCGCCACTGCCGCGCTGCTGGTGCCGCTGTTCGCCGGGGTGGCCGAGGCACTGGGGGTCTCCCCCATCGTGGTCTCCGTGCTGATCGCCGTCGGCGCCTCCTGTGCCTTCATGCTGCCGGTGGCAACGCCTCCCAACGCCATCGTCTTCGCCAGCGGCCATATCCAGCAGCGGGAGATGATGCGGGCCGGCCTGGTACTGAACCTGGTGTTCACCGTCATCCTGACCATGCTGGCCTATTTCATGGGGGATATCCTCCACTGAGGTTCGCCCCCTAATGCCCCTCCAAGCCCCGCATCGCCGCAATGCTGTTCACTTAAGAGAATTTGAGTTCCAGTCCACGTAGTATCAGGACAAAAAATCGAGGGAGGCATGATGCCTCCCTCTTTCTATTGCAAGCCCCGCTGGATAAAGGCTGGAGGAAGATCGACTGGACACAGCCTTGCCCCCTCAACTCAAATCCAATTTATGAATAATCAGTCAAAAAAGTGCTTATCTGAACAGCATTGCCGCATCGCCGGGGCTTTTTCTCGCCCCGAAACCACCGCACTCCCTACCCGCGACATCACGGCGACATTAACTTGCACTTAAGAAATCGCCTCCATGATGCTGACAACGGCCATCACGCAGCCATGGCTGACGATGGCGATGATCATGGACATCACGACAAGGGGATCACCTCATGGGTAAGACGATGCAGAACAACCGTGAAATCAAGGTATGGGATCCGGTGGTTAGGGTATTTCACTGGGCCACTGTGCTGTTGTGCGTGCTGAATCTCTTCATCCTTGAAGAGGGGGCGCGCAACCACCGCTATGCGGGATATGCGCTGGCCGGACTGCTGGCACTGCGCATCGTATGGGGATTCATCGGCTCCTATCATGCCCGCTTCGCCCAGTGACTGCCGACACCGACCGGCGTCATCACCTATCTCAAGGAGACGATCAAGGGGCGCCACCCCTACTACGCCGGTCAAAATCCTTCCTGATTACCCATGACCCTCAGCCAGCTTCAAGAGCCGATATGGCATCGGCGGGCTTGCCACGACTGCATGCCCCAATTCAACAAACATACTCTTGAGGTCAAAACGATGATTAAACCGGAAGCAGTATTCAGCAAGATGCCTTGGTAAATGCTTCGCTCCGAGCTTATGACAACTGC
>NZ_PQLN01000128.1:0-9523 GCF_002919855.1 Aeromonas sp. ASNIH8
CAGTCAGCCGTACGATGAAGAGCAGAAGTTATCATGATCGTTACTATGTTGGGAGTCACATAGAAGATCAGATCCTGGAAAACGGGAAAGGTTCCGTTCAGGACGCTACTTGTGTATAAGAGTCAGGGCACAAACACACGTACATAATCTGGACCTCATGCTGGAATGAGATGAAATCTAAATGAGAATGGTTCGTAGTGCAAAGAACGAATGGTAATAAGATCCCGTGCTTGCCAGTGATTCCACCCTTGGGGAGAATGCCTTTATCAGAGAGGATGCGAACATGTTCAAAAAACTATTCAATGCCCTGTTCAAGGGAGAGATCGCCCAGAGCCCCGAGGTTGAGCCCATCGAATACATGGGCTATCTCATCTATCCCGAGCCCATGGCGGAAGGGGGGCAATACAGGCTGGCAGGTCGCATCACCAGGGAGATAGACGGGCAATTACAGACCCATCGCTTCATCCGCTCCGATCTCTTTGCCAACCCGGCGGATGCCGAGCGCTTCATGGTGCAAAAGGCCCATACCTTCATCGACCAGATGGGGGAGCGCATGTTTGAACCCCGCGTGAAGCCAGACGCCAGCCCCGCTCCATGATGTCAGCCGAGCAGCTCGCCTTGCGCCACGCTATCGCTCATGCCGGCGAGCGGCGTCTGATCTGGCTGGAAGGGGAGGAGGATGACTGCATCGTTCGTGCCGAATCCTTGCTGTGGGGGGCGGTGTTCTGGCTGGGGCAGGGTCCTGAGCGTCATGCTCCGCAGCCTGCCGCCAAGGCGCTTCAACGGCTCGGTCAGGAGTGCGACACCCTGGTATTCAATGCCTTCAGCGGTTTTCACCCCGATGCATTCGGTGCCTTGGCGGGGACATTGAGGGCTGGGGGGCTCTTGCTTCTGCTGACCCCGCCGCGGGAGGCATGGCCGACCTACCCAGACCCAGATCGTCAGAGGCTGGTCGCCCAGCCAGAGGAGGTTGATCGTGCCGGGCAGGGGTTCATCTCCCGTCTAGTACGGTTGCTGGAAGAAGATCCGGCGCGAGATCTGACGCCTGCCTCTTGTGATATTACCTGGCAGCCTCTCGACGGGGACCGACCGCTGAGCGCGGATCAGGCCCGTGCGCTGCCCGCCATCCACAACGTGTTGCACGGCCATCGCCGCCGCCCCCTGGTGCTGAGCGCCGATCGCGGTCGTGGCAAGAGCGCCGTGCTGGGGCTGGCGAGCGCCGACTTGCTGAGTCGGGATCCGGCCTTGAGGATAGCGGTGACGGCCCCTTCCCACGCCACAGTGGCGACACTTTTTGCCCATGCAGAGCGTGCGCTGGCAGAGATGCCTGAGCGGCTGGCCGGTCTGAGCTATGTGTCCCCTGATCGGGCCTCTCAAGGAGACGTGCTGGCGGATCTGTTGCTGGTGGATGAGGCCGCCGCCATCCCGACCCCGCTGCTGGAGGCCATGCTGGCCCGTCACAGTCGCATTGTCTTCGCTACAACGGAGCACGGCTATGAGGGGACGGGGCGCGGCTTTCATCTGCGCTTCAAGAGGGTACTCGATGAGCAAACCCCGGATTGGCAGGAGCTGCACCTGGTGGAGCCTATTCGCTGGAGCCTGAGCGATCCGCTGGAGCCTCTGATCTTCCGGCTCCTTGGTCTGAATGCCGACATATCGGCACCTCATCCCCCGGCATCACCGACCTGGCGCCTGGTCGGACAAGATGAGCTGGCCCGTGATGACGCGCTGCTCAATCGGGTGTTCGGCCTGCTCGTGCTGGCTCACTACCAGACCAGCCCCAGTGATCTGCGGTATTTACTGGAGGGGCCGGATCTCGACATTCATCTGATGGAGCAGGGACAGGAGTTGCTCGGGGTGGCGCTGGTCGCGCGGGAGGGCAATATCCCCCCTGATCTGGCGCACGCGATCTGGGCCGGACGAAGGCGCCCTCGTGGACATCTGCTGCCCCAGTCGCTGCTGGCCCACGCCGGTTTCGTGACGGCGGGGGAGCGCTCTTATGCCAGGGTGATGCGCATCGCCATCCATCCTGCCCTTCATCGTCTCGGGCTGGGGTCCTGGTTGCTGGACAAGCTGGTTTCACATTATCGGGCATTAGGGGTCGATTATCTGGGATCTGCCTTCTCCGCCAGTCCAGATCTGCTGCCATTCTGGCTCAAGGCGGGATTGAAGGTGCTGCGTCTTGGTCTGCAGCGCGATGCGGCCAGCGGCAGTCATGCAGCTTTGCTGCTGATGCCGCTGCAATCGGAATATCACGCCGAGCTGGCGCAATGGCGACAGCGTTTCATGAGCCAGTTGCCGGCCCTGCTGGCGGGTGAACTCAAGAGGCTGGATACCGAACTGGTCTGGCTATCCCTCAGAGGCGGACCTGTCACTCATGTGCCGGATCTGGATGAATTCGAGCATCGGGAACTCGATTGCTTTGCCCACCATCACAAACCATTCGAATTGTGCCAGGGGACACTGCAACGCTGGCTGCTCCGGCAAGTGATGATGCTGGACGGGTTGAGTCAGGATGAACGACGGTTGCTGATCGCCACCATCTGGCAATATGCGCCCTGGTCCGAGCTGGCTGCCCGACAGGGTGTCGCGGGCAAACCCGCCCTGATAAAAGCACTGCGCTCCCTGCTGGCCAGACTGCTGGCTCAGCAAGCACCAGCGGGCTGACCCCGCCTCTTGCACGGCAGAAAACCACGGAGCCCGGGAGGACCCCATGGCCCCTCCCGGGTTCTGCACATCGATTCGACTCACCATGGCTGAAGCTCTCCCCGTTCAAGGCGCGGCCACCCCGGGACCCGTTTCTCCCTCTTCCCTGCTCGCGTTTTGCCTATTGCCACTGCTCTGATGAGCCTGGTCAGGGCTGTCTGCATTTTGGTTTTTTCTGAATATGGACTAATACTTGAATGTGAAATGAATTTTAATAAATGCATTATTTTCAGATGGTTAGCTTTTGGTGAATGGAATGCAGGCCATCTTCTCCAACGTGCACAGGGAGTGCAATGTGAGAAACGATGCAGCTCAGGCAGGTGCCGGAATGATGATGTGGTTCATCAGCAGCAGCGCCTTTGCCAATGAGATCCGGTTCAACATGACGCGCGGGGCCACCGCCATCAGCCAGCAGGTCTATGACCTGCATATGATGATTTTCTATATCTGTTGCGTCATCGGTCTGCTCGTCTTCGGCATCATGTTCTGGTCCATCGTGCACCATCGAAAATCGCGCGGTGCCAAAGCCGCCCAGTTTCACGAAAGCACCCGCATCGAGTTGCTGTGGACTGCCATCCCTGTGTTGATACTGATCGCGATGGCGGCACCGGCAACCTCGACCCTGTTGAAGATGGAGGATACCTCCAAGGCCGATCTCACTGTCCTCGTCACGGGCTCGCAATGGAAATGGCATTACAAATACCTCGAGTATCCGGTGGCGTTTTATTCCCTGCTGGCGACCAGCAAACAGCAGATCTCCGGTGATGCCCCCAAGGGCGGCAATTATCTGCTGGAGGTAGATAACCCTCTGGTGTTGCCGGTCGGCAAGAAGATCCGTTTCCTGATGACCTCGGACGATGTCATCCACTCCTGGTGGGTTCCCGCCTTCGCCGTGAAAAAAGATGCCAATCCTGGCTACATCAACGAATCCTGGACGCGGATCGACAAGCCGGGCACCTATCGTGGGCAGTGCGCCGAGCTGTGCGGCAAGGATCACGGTTTCATGCCCGTGGTTGTGGTGGCCAAATCCGCAGAGGAGTTCGAGGCGTGGATTGCCAGGAAGGGAGACGAGCAGGCAACCGCCAAGGCACAGCAACAGGCGCAGGCAGCGGAGACCATGACGTTGCCACAAGCCATGGCGCTGGGGGAGAAAGTCTATCTGGGCCACTGTGCGGCCTGTCATCAGCCCGCGGGTACCGGATTGCCCGGCATCTTCCCGGCGCTCAATGGCAGCAAGGTGACCACACAGGCGGAGCATCGTGCCCAGCATCTGGATACGGTGTTGCATGGCCGGAGTGGTACGGCGATGCAACCTTTTGGCAAACAGTTGACGGCACAGGAACTCGCCGCCGTCATTACCTATGAACGCAATGCCTGGGATAACAAGACCGGCGACCTTGTGCAGCCAGCCGAGGTGCAGTCCCTTCTCAACCCGGCCAATCCGGACAAGGACAAGTGAGGCGTCGGCATGAGTGATGGAATCACGGATACCCCGCACAGCGAACATGTCCACCAGCCGGCGGCCGGTCTGAGGCGCTGGCTCTACACCACCAACCACAAGGACATCGGTACCCTCTATCTGTGCTTTGCCCTCACCATGTTCTTTACCGGTGGCGCCATGGCCATGGTGATCCGGGCAGAACTGTTCCAGCCCGGACTGCAACTGGTGAAACCCCTGTTTTTCAACCAGATGACCACGGTACACGGCCTCATCATGGTCTTTGGTGCCGTCATGCCCGCCTTCACCGGCCTCGCCAACTGGCTGATCCCCATCATGATTGGGGCCCCTGACATGGCGCTGCCCCGCATGAACAACTGGAGCTTCTGGATCCTGCCGTTTGCTTTCCTCATCCTCCTGTCGAGCCTGTTTATGGAGGGAGGCGGCCCCAGTTCTGGCTGGACCTTCTATGCCCCCCTGTCCACCCAGTACAGCGGCAACAGCACGGCCCTGTTTGTCTTTGCCATTCACATCATGGGGATCTCCTCCATCATGGGGGCCATCAACGTCATCGTGACCATCTTCAACCTGCGGGCGCCGGGCATGGGCTGGATGGAGATGCCGCTGTTTGTCTGGACCTGGCTCATCACGGCGTTTCTGCTCATCGCTGTCATGCCGGTGCTGGCGGCTGCGGTGACCATGGTGCTGACGGACAAGTATTTCGGGACCAGTTTCTTCGATGCTGCAGGTGGGGGGGATCCTGTCCTGTTTCAGCACATTTTCTGGTTCTTCGGGCACCCGGAAGTCTACATCATGATATTGCCGGCTTTCGGCATCGTCTCCAGCATCATTCCGACCTTCTCCCGCAAGAAGCTGTTCGGTTATCGCTCCATGGTCTATGCCACCAGCAGCATCGCCTTGCTCTCCTTCATGGTCTGGGCTCACCACATGTTCACCACCGGATTGCCCGTGGTGGCGGAGCTGTTCTTCATGTACACCACCATGCTGATCGCGGTGCCGACAGGGGTAAAGGTATTCAACTGGCTTGCCACCATGTGGCGTGGTTCTCTGACATTCGAGACCCCCATGCTGTTTGCCATCGCCTTCATCACTCTGTTCACCATTGGCGGTTTCTCCGGGCTGATGCTGGCCATGACGCCGGCTGATTTTCAGTATCACGACACCTATTTCGTAGTGGCCCATTTCCACTATGTGCTGGTGACCGGTGCCGTCTTCTCGATCCTGGCTGCGGCCTACTACTGGTTGCCGAAATGGACGGGGCACATGTATGACGAGCGGCTCAGCCAATGGCATTTCTGGTGTTCGCTCGTCTCGGTCAATGTGCTGTTTTTCCCCATGCATTTTGTCGGGCTGGCGGGCATGCCTCGCCGCATTCCCGATTACGCCCTGCAATTTGCCGACTTCAACATGCTGATCAGCCTGGGGGGTTTTGCCTTCGGCCTGTCCCAACTGCTGTTTGTCTGGGGCGTGGTCAAATGCATCAGAGGCGGAGCCAAGGCGAGCGATCGGGTATGGGAGGGGGCCGAGGGGCTGGAATGGACGCTCTCTTCTCCCCCTCCCTATCACAGTTTCCAGACTCCGCCGGATATCCGGTCGGAAGAGCGTTAGGGAGGTCATATGACCCAGGTCAGTCATGCGCCCTTGCTCAGAAAACTGGCTCTGGTCGTGCTCGTCATGTTTGGTTTTGCCTTTGCGCTGGTGCCGCTTTATGACGTCTTCTGCCGGATCACCGGCCTCAATGGCAAGACGTCTGATCAAGCGGCCAGTACGGAGCGGGCGGTGATCGACAGCAAGCGGAGCATCCAGATCGAGTTTCTTGCTCATGCGGATACCCGGATGCCGTGGGAGTTCAGTGGTGAAACGGCTCGGCTGTCGGTGCGGCCGGGGGAGGTGAAAATGGTCAACTTTCGGGTGTTCAATCCCACGGAGCGGGCCATGGTGGGTCAGGCGGTCCCGTCGGTCTCTCCCGGTCCCGCCGCAGCCTATCTGAAGAAAGTGGAGTGTTTCTGCTTCAATCGCCAGGAGCTGAGGGCAGGGCAGAGCAAGCTGATGCCGCTCAAGTTCTATATCGATCCGGCACTACCGGACAGCATCAATACCATCACGCTTTCCTACTCGCTCTATGACATCACGGCGTCCGTACCTGCACCGGCACTCGCACAGAGGAAATGACCATGTCCAAGGTGAACCAGACCTATTATGTCCCGGACCAGAGTCGCTGGCCCATCATTGGTGCCATTGCACTGTTTTTCCTGGCGTTGGGGGCGGGACATCTGGTCAATGAAGTGGCGAGTGGGCAGACCGGTTTCGGCCGGTATCTGATGATGGCCGGTGTCGCCCTGCTGGCATTCATGTTGTTTGGCTGGTTCCGTCACATCATCCGGGAGTCCATGACCGGGCTCTACAGCGCCCAGATGGACAGATCCTTCAGGCAGGGCATGGTCTGGTTCATCTTCTCCGAAGTGATGTTCTTTCTGGCTTTTTTCGGAGTGCTGTTCTATGCACGCCAGCTTGCGGTGCCCTGGCTGGATGGTGCGGGCCACAGGGTGATGACGGGCCAACTGCTGTGGCCGGATTTCACCGCTCACTGGCCCCTGCTCAAGACGCCCGGCGGGGCCACGACCCAGGCCATGCCCTGGCAGGGGATCCCCCTCATCAATACCTTGATCCTGCTCGGCTCCTCCGTGACCCTGCTGTTTGCACACATGAGTCTGGAAAACGGCAGACGCATGCGGCTCAAGGGGATGTTGCTGGCCACCGTGGTGCTCGGGCTGACATTCCTGTGGTTTCAAGGCTATGAGTATCTGCATGCCTATCGGGATCTCGGGTTGCGGCTGGATTCCGGCATCTATGGCAATACCTTCTTCATTCTGACCGGGTTCCATGGACTGCACGTGCTGCTGGGCACCCTTTTCCTGACCATCATCTGGCTGCGAATCATGTTGAGGGATCATTTCACCCCACAGCGTCATTTCGCTTTCCAGGCTGCGGCCTGGTACTGGCACTTCGTCGATGTGGTCTGGCTCTGTCTGTTCGTCTTTGTCTACCTGCTTTGATGCCGTGCTCAGTAGGGGCGAGGGTTGGGCTCCAGCCAGCCCATCGCGAGAGAGAGCAGCAGTATGATGACCACCAGCAGGGAGAAGAAGACGCGCCGGCCCAGAGGTACCGACATCTTTTGCGTATTGCCTGCACTGAGCATCAGCCAGAGGGCGTGAAACAGCTGGCCGATGATGAGCAGCAGCATGAGTATCAGAACGACCTTGATCAACATCTTGGGATCCTCCTCGATATGCGCGATTCGGCTGCACGAGACAAGCGACGACCATGGCATCACAGACGCTGGTTCGTCTTGTTGTTCACTCTGGTGGTGACGGCCGGTTTGTGCAAGCTGGCGTTCTGGCAGTGGCAGCGCGCAATGGAAAAAACGGCCTGGCTGGCGCAGATGGCAAAGATGCAGCAGGCCGGGCCAAGGACATTGGCCCAGATCGACTGGCAACACCCGGAGTCACTGGATGGCCAGCCTCTGCAAGGGAAAGCCGAGTGGGTCAGCCCTTATGTCTGGTTGCTGGACAACCAGATCGTCAACGGGGAGGTTGGCTATGACGTGCTCATCCCGGTACGCGCAGAGGGGGGATCCTCACTGTTGCTGGTCAACCTGGGATGGGTGCCCGCGCCATCCGACAGGTCGCAATTGCCCAATCCCGCCATCCCCGCCGCAATGACCCTTGAAGGTGTTCTGCGCATGGCTCCCGGCGGCTTCCTGCTGGGACTGAACATAGAACCAGGCCCCTACCCGAACCGGCTGCAATCCATCAGGGTCGAGACCCTGCGACAGGCAATCGGAGCCCCGCTTGCAGACGCCGTGTTGTATCAAAGACGAACCCCATTCCTCTATCACTACCAGCACAATGTCATGCCTCCTGAAAAACACCGGGCCTATGCGGTGCAATGGCTCGGCTTGGCGCTGGTGGTTCTGTCAGGGGGGGTCATGCTGACGAGGAGGTGCTCCCCATGAGCGGATGGCGACGCTGGCGGGTGCCAGCGCTCTTTGCTGCGGTGATCCTGCTGCCTGTGGTGCTGGCGGCTCTGACTCTTCACCAGGGCTGGTATGAACCCGGCACGCGCAGCAAGGGGCACTGGCTGCACCAGGAGATCTACCTGTTGCAACCGCTGCCTGCCCATCAGCACCAATGGCGACTGGTCTATCTGGTGGCCCCTCGCTGCGAGGGGCAATGCCGGCAGGTCCCCGCGCTGATGGCACGTATCCAGGCCGCACTTGGCCGTAATCTGGACAAGCTGGAGCTGGTCCAGTTGACGCCACCTCACGAGGCAAACAGTGAAATGAGGGAGGGGGATATACTGCTGGTGGACGCCCGCGGCTTGGCCATCTTGCGTTACGAGGTGCCCGGCAGCACGACGACCTGGCCGTTGCTTGGCAAGGCGGTACTGTCGGATCTGCAGCAACTGCTCAAATATCAGCGTGGGGTGCAGTGACGATGCAGCCGACATGGGACTCGCATCTTCTGGTGACTGCACGGTCAACGAGGCGTCATATGAAGATGCACAAGAGGCTGGCCTCCGTGGCCATTGCGCTGGCAGTTCTTGTCATCGCGCTCGGTGCTTATACCCGGTTGACGGATGCCGGGCTGGCTTGCCCCGATTGGCCAGGTTGCTATGGTTCCCTGGCCATTCCCCGCGCTGAGCATGCGGAACTGGCGGCACAGCGCTATCCGGCCAGCCCGCTTGTTCCTCACAAAGCGCGCAGCGAGATGGTGCATCGCTACTGCGCCGGGGTGCTGGGAGGCGTGATTGTGCTCCTGTCCGGCTTGGGCTGGCGTACAGGCGGCCGACTGCGTCACCTCTCGCTCATCTTGCTGGTGCTGGTTGCGGGTCAGGCGGCACTGGGTATGTGGACGGTGACCCTGGCCCTGCATCCCCTGGTGGTGACCACTCATCTGCTGGGCGGCTTCGCCATCCTGACCTTGCTATGGCTCTATCGGGCCGAATTGGCAGGTTTCCCTTCACCCCCGCCCGTACACCAGGGCGTTTCCTGGCTTGGCAGCATGGCCTGTGGCGTGTTGCTGCTGCAGATCGCGCTGGGGGGCTGGACGTCGGCGAACTATGCGGCCATGGCGTGTGTGGAGTTTCCCTTGTGCCAGGGCAACTGGCAGGCAGAGCTGAATTGGGCGCAAGCCTTTCATCTCCCTCTGGGGCACGCCAGCTATGAGTTCTACCAATCAGATTAAAGATGTGATCTAATTGCTCTATTCTGGTTTCACTGTACTCAGTATGTCCGATCCAATCGATTTCTTGGCCCTCGCCAAGGCAGAAACCAACGCCAGGAAACGCATGCGATTC
>NZ_PQLN01000129.1:0-9428 GCF_002919855.1 Aeromonas sp. ASNIH8
TGAGAAAGAGGAGAAGTGAGTTGACCCAATCTGAACACTCGAGTTAGAAACGGGGTGACGTGAGCGCGTTAAGGATCAGGGTGTTCACGTTGGCCGGAATGGCTGTTCAACTTCGCCGGAATACGCAATTGTACCAGTGAAACATACTTCATGATCATGTGCGCAGCAAACCAACCGTCAAACAATGACTCGTGTAATTGTAAGCGATTATTAAAGGTAAGCACTAAGCAACAACTATCCAACAAGGATTCAATCCTATGGACCATTGAAAGTGAACTGAGTTCAGTTGGATGGGCTCAAAGGGGCTGTTCTTCGAACAGGTTGCATCGTGTACTGGGGGGTGGCCCGTTTGGGGTGTAGGCCATGGTCGAACTGGAGCGCCAACTGCGAAGTGTAACTGGTAGGAGCTACTTATCACGGGCCGTAGAACTGCCCCAGATTGGTTGCTACCTTATCTTAGATTGGAATGAAAATGGATAATGAGTGGAGCCTGCTTTATGCAGGCCACTATAATATATCTTAATGCCTTGAAAATGCGTTTATAAGTCTACCGTATAATTTATACCCTGCTTTGAAGTAATCTGGTTTTTTCCCAATTGCACTGATTTTATCCAAATCGATTGTACAGTTCCTGAACTTAGAATTAACTTTAGCTAGGTGCCCATACTCATAGATACTGTCAATTGATGGGAATTTGGTTGGCCACACTGTATTGACCCTGACACCGTAGGCATTTAGCAAAGGAAGTGCATAGGAGATGTGGCTGACCTTTTGAAGGTACCGTTCATTTAAAACGGCAATAACATCAGCACCAATGTGACTATTGACATAATATATTTCGATAGTGTCCGCTTGCGGGTAGTGAAATTGTATGACCTTTACTGGTATTCTGTCTATTTTATGGTGGCGACAAAAATTAACCCTATTTTTTCCCTCTCCTGCATAAATAACCCCTAGTTCTTTGGCGAGGTAATAATAAGCATATTTGCCATACTCGGGGGATGTAATTTGAGATATGATTTTTTCTTCATCACCTTTGCAATCTTCTGGCCACCAATGCCAGCTTCGCCCCAAAGTGTGAGGTATTGGAACTAATTTCACGCCAAGATCTTCATAATCTGGGTCAGATGGCAAAAAAGGGATAATGCTTTCCAAAAAAGTATCTCCTCCATAAGGGCCATCATACTCCCCGTATCGCTGTCTTCCATGTAGATCATTCGGTATTTCAGCGGGGTTACGGCGCCCGGTAAGGTCAATTTGATACTTCAAATCGGCAAAGTTTTTTGCCGCAGAAAGCACATCTGGGGATAGATATGATAAATCTAGTTCCTTAACTGAATCTTTAGTCATTAACTTGTGTCTCAACTATTTTTATACATTGTATATTTTTTTAACTCATGAGCCAATCGCTGGAATTCGTTGGTAAGTTTTTGCAGCCCGAAGTAGTGGAGGGATAGCGTTTCATATATCCACTTAGCTGTGATAATTAAATCACTAACGCCCTCTATACATAGTTGAGCGTTATCCACGCTCATAAAGGTTTTAACAAACTCCCCACGCCCATGGGTAAATAGAGAAAACTTTTCGTACTGAGCTAGATCCTGTTTAGTGAACTGCATAAACATGCCTTCCAGGCCGTTTTTCCCTTCCTCTCCGAATTTATCTAGTGCTGATGTCATCTTGAAGAAACTCGGGAAATCCTTTTCTCCTGAAATTAATGGTTTGACATCTGTTCCTTTCGGCTTCTCAATAACATCCAGATATATAGCCTTCGTGTATATTTCAAGAATAGAACGCAGAATGACGATAGCAGGAAAAGGCTTGCCTTCACCTATAAGGTGTAGAAAGGTTTCATAAAAATCGGTGCAGATTCTGAAATAAGCTCTGTTTAGGTTGAGGTAATCATCTTCCGATGGTGAAAGTTGCTTATTATTGAGCTTGCTAATCAGCTTGAAATTATTCATAGCTTCGTCAAACGAAGCTTGCAGCTCTTCAACGGTCATATTTCAATCCTGTCTATCTTCTGGTTAGTGTTCATGCTACCGCAAATCAAGGGGTGTTTTGAACAGGTGGTTTTTGTGCTGCACCAAGAACTCGGCAACCGCACCAGGGCATTTACACCAAGAGTTCTGAGGCGCCTACCGGCGTTGGAACCCCAGCCGATAGTTAGCAAGTCCTTGTCAAAGCGGCATTTGGTGCTTGTGTACAAACTTTATTGTCACTGCACAATTTGTTAGGCCTGATTGAGCCTTGATGTAACTCTACTTATTAAAATGATGCTTTGAAAAAGTAGCGTTTATAAAATAGGATAGTTGGCAGGAAAGTCCTTCATTTTTCACGGAGAGAACGCATGAGAGAGGTGCACTTCATTAGCCAGGTCGAGGCCGAAAAACTGGCGCCGGTTGCCGGTGCGGCGATGATCTCGATCACCGACCCGGACAAACCGGAGGCGGCCCTGGGAGATTGGCAACTCTTGTATCGGGACAGCTTTTACGATGGTGGCTACAGTGAGGACACCATCCGTACCATGAAAGGGTCTTTTCGGATGAGCTACGCATCCTACATTGACTCCCATCAGGCGAAGAACCTATCCAACTACATCGATGAGCTGGTGCAGAGCGGCATCAGCCAGATCTTTGTTCACTGCTACTACGGGGAATCCCGAAGTGGCGCGATTGCTTTGTATCTGTGCAACAAACATGGGTTCACCCCGAACAAGCCCATCACCAAACCGAACAGGACGGTCTACGATCTTCTCTGTCACCCCTTGAAATATGAACCACTGATACAGAGCTTTGAGGCACAAGATATTGCCCCACCCGAGGGTATTTACACCAAGATATGGGATTTATTCCTCGTGGCTATCGGTGTTCGGAGGTAACTTTGCACCAACGGAACAACCGCGACACCACTGAACTTTCACACGCGAAAGTCATTGTCTTGCCAGAACAAACCTCAGGTGGAGGCCTCCCGCAAGTCACCGGGGGGCTCAGAAGCGCACAAGATAATCCGGCAGTTGCATACCTGATCAGCCTTGGCTCCAGGCGCAGTCGGCAAACCATGGGCTCATTTCTCAGCATCGTTGCACGGATGATCGGGTACCAGAACCTGCGTGATTGCGCGTGGGAGTCGATGCGGCGGCATCATGTCCAAGCTGTGATCCAAATGCTCAGTGACTCTGACCGAGCGCCAGCTACGATCAATACCTACCTGGCAGCGCTGAAAGGAGTGGCCCTGGAAGCGTGGACAATGAAGCAGATTGATACCGACAGTTACCAGCATATCAAGCAGGTGCGTTCGGTGAGAGGCTCTCGTTTACCCAACGGGCGGGCCCTCGAAAAGCACGAGGTCAGAGCCCTTTATTTCACATGTGAAAACGATCGGAGCTCCAAAGGGCTGCGTGACGCAGCCATCCTTGCTGTTTTAGTCGGGTGCGGACTTCGACGCTCAGAGGTTGTCGCCCTCGATATGGAATGCGTCATCACCAGGGATCAGGCACTTCGTGTGCTCGGTAAGGGCAATAAAGAACGCATCGCCTATGTGCCTGACGGGGCATGGCAGCGGCTTATGCGGTGGGTGGAGGAGGTTCGTGGTGATCAGCCTGGATCGCTGTTTCAGCGGATCAGGCGGTTTGATGATGTCACCGCCGACAGAATGACTGACCAGGCTATCTATCACATTCTTGAAACGAGAAGGATTGAGGCGGGGCTGGAAAAATTCGCTCCTCATGATCTCCGCAGAACCTTTGCGTCGGCCATGTTGGATAATGGCGAGGACATTATTACGGTCAAGGATGCGATGGGCCATGCCAGTGTCACGACCACGCAGAAGTATGATCGCCGGGGGGATGAACGCCTGAAACAGGCCAGTCGGCGCCTCGAATTTTGAACTACTTGTGCACACCTAATCATGTGACACATGAATAAGTGGCTGTATATGATTTGGTCATCAGATAGTTGAAGATAGCGACCAACAGCTACAAGTGCCGCGGGCCACTGACCATGATCACCCTGCTGGTGGCCGAGCTCCGGTACACCACCAACACCGCCACCGGCAGCTGCCCATCGAGCACTAGGGCGCCGCGGGCCCCCGGCCATGATCACCAGCTGACTCACCTTCACCTTCACCTTGATATTTAACCTCTGTAGGGGTTATTATGAATTTAACCCCCATGGGGGTTACAATTCGGAGAAATTATCCCCCCTAGGGGATATAGCTAGAATAACCGTTGAAGGGGTTAGAAATGAAAGTAACATCTCCAGCCTTACTTGCGGCTGCGGTTCGTGACCAACGCAAGATCAGCAAGCTAACGCAGGCAGAGGCGGCGAAACAGGTCGGAATCAAGCAGACAACCGTCTCTGATTTTGAACTACGGCCAGAATCTACCAAGCTGGAGACGCTATTCAAGCTCCTTTCTGCTCTGGATCTGGAGCTTCATGTCGTGAAGCGGGGCTCAACATTGGACGATAATAAAGTCTGGGATAGGGAGTGGTAAGCCATGAGAATGCAGACGCTAAACGTGGCGATGAATGGTGAGATCGTAGGCACACTGTACCGAGATAACAGAGGGGCCATGTCATTTCAGTATGCCCCAGAGTGGATCTCGGAGCCAGGTTCACGCGCTATTTCCATGTCACTGCCTTTGAGTCATAGCAGGATCACAGGAAGTGAAGTCTTCAATTTCTTTAGCAACCTCCTACCTGACTCAGAGGCAATTATTGCCAGGATGCAGGCCCGGTTCAGCGTTGAGACAACACATCCATTTGATTTGCTGGCGAGTGTTGGCCGGGACTGTGTTGGAGCTATCCAGCTCTATTCCCCCGATGCTGACATCCCAACTGTAATGGAGACGCTTGCAGAGCCTCTGGATGACGCGCAGATTGAGCAACTGCTTGAAGGCTATCAGGAAGCTCCCCTTGGGATGGCGGAGGATGCTGATTTCCGGATCTCGATTGCCGGAGCCCAAGAGAAAACTGCACTGCTTTGGTACCAAGATTGCTGGCAACGCCCTCTGGGCAGTACGCCAACAAGCCATATTTTTAAGCTACCCATTGGCAAAATTGTTCAAAATAACATCGACCTCAGCGAGAGTTGCGAGAATGAATGGCTCTGTTTGCGCATTGCAAAGGCCTTCGGATTTGACGTCGCCAATGCGGATCTAGCCACGTTCGGCAAGCAGAAGGTGCTTGTCGTTCAGCGTTTTGACCGGCGCTGGTCGAAATCCGGCGAATGGCTTCTGCGATTGCCCCAAGAAGACTTCTGCCAAGCTCTTGGAATCGCCCCTGCGCTCAAATACGAGTCCCATGGTGGGCCAGGTATTGCTGATGCAATGAAGTTATTGTTGGGATCCAGACTTGCGGCCAAGGATAGAGAGCAATTTTTCAAGTCGCAGATCCTATTCTGGATGTTGGCCGCGATCGATGGGCACGGGAAGAACTTCTCCATCTTCATTGAGCCTGCATCGTCATTTAGGATGACTCCCCTCTACGATGTCATGTCTGCTTTTCCTATCTTCAAAAGCGGGGGAATTGCAGCTCAAAAGGCAAAGATGGGGATGGCGCTCCAAGGCAAAAACCGCCAATACCATTTTGCGATGATCCAGCCTCGTCATTTTATCAGTACCGCCGCCCATGTCGGGTTCCCACAAGATACCGCAGCTCAACTTATGCTCGAAATGGCTACCAAGACAGAGGCGGTGGTCGCCACAGTAGCCGCCGAGCTGCCAGCCGGTTTCCCAGAACACATTAGCAATACCATCTTCGATGGGCTAGCCAGCCAGGCGGCTAAGATCTTGAAGGGGGTAGCCAAATGAGCGAAGAAAACGATTTTGGTGAAAGCATCAAATTCTACTCTGATGGGCAACGGGATCCAGTCAAGCGGACAGGCCTGAACGTCCAGTACACAGTGACTCGGGCCAGCTACCCAACAATCAGTATTGAGGTAGCCCCTATCCCAGCAGCGGGAGTCAAACCTGACTGGCAGCGAAAGATCACCGTACAGCTGACGAGGGCAGAACTGACCGCGTTTTGCGGTGTTATGTTTGGGCTTCGAAAGGAGGCCACCGGCTCATACCATGGCGATGCAAACAACAAGAGCTGTGCGCTCTACAACAATGGTAAGTCTGGAGTGGCTCTAATAGTTAGCCATCGAGGAGAGCAGCTTCACCACTTCTTGTCTGCTGACGATCGGATGGAGGCCGCCGTATTTTTTATCCGGCGTTTGGCGGAAGCTTGGAAAGTAAGCTCATCCGATGCTATTGCTTTGTTACGGCAGGCTGCATGGATGGATAAGCACCTCATTTAAATGCACCACGATCGGAGTGGCATGAGTCCCGCATTGCGAGATAATAGGGGGGTTGGTTGCTACCCGATGTGACCACCATGCTCTTCTTGCCGCTCCCGTAGCGGCTTTTTTCGCCCAACAACGGCCCTTGGTGAACCCTATGCTCAGCAGACGTAAACCTCAAGAACTGGTGGTTAGTGAGTCTGATATTACTACCGCTCTGGCTCATCTTAAAACTCAGCCATATCGAACGTCATTACCAAAGCTCTGGGATCGCCTGCGTCTGTTGAACCGTGTTAGGGAGGTCGTTGGACCACGCCCAGAGCGAGATAAGTGCTACCAGGTAGGGGCTCGCCTATACGCGATAATTCAGCCATTTGCCGTTGATTTAATATCCGATGGCCAATATGACGATGATGGGCGGCTGCAAGTCTGTTTGTTGATCAGACCTTGTGGTACAGACCCAACCAGAGTCACAATCCTGTGAGAGTGTGTGTTGATGAAACATTATGAATTGGCAGATATTGACCCTCATGTTTGTGGCTTGGTGGCCGTATTACAACAAGCTGGGTACAAAACATTAGCATCTTGCCAAGGGCACGCTATTGGCGGCCACACACCCTACGTTTATTTCCAATGTTCTCTTGAGCAGGCGCAAGCGTTAGACAGAATGGTCTCGCAGTGTCGCGTGCTCTGCTTCCGTAGGGAGGTTACTGCACACTTTGGCCTTGCTGGATTGACTTGGTTGCTCCGTTCTCCAACGTGGGAAAAAGCCTCACAATGTGGTCATTTGGGATTGCTACCAGTCTTATGGGGCCGAGCTGGTCATCAACGGCTTGCAGAAGACCTGTATCAGCTGGCGCAACTGATTGCCAAAGAGCCTGTAGCTCCGCCTCATATCACAACGTGGCAGCACTGGCTTACGGTGGTCTATGATGTTTTCCGCATGGGGGGGGGCCGCTTTCGATTTGAACTTGGTCTATTCGTTGGGGTCTTGCTGGGATTGATGATGGCCTAAAGGTTTTTCGGCTACCGACTAAATCATAAGCTTGTCACTAATTCTTTATTGAGCAACATCTTGCTCGATTTTTAGCTAAAAACACCACTACAGCAATAAATGCCAGCAAAATCTGTAATTTTACGCAAAATATTGCTCATGGCGCGTTCACCAATTCAGGTTACCACCATAAGGCATTGTAAAATAAGGAAATAAAAACCTTATAAAATTAGGCATGGTTTGTGCTTTGGGCTAGTTGAGTGCTATCTCATTTAACCAGTTTCTTTAGGATCACACTATGCCAACCCCATGTTATATCAGCATCGAAGGTAAAACTCAGGGCAACATCACTGCCGGTGCCTTCACCTCCGATTCCGTCGGCAACATCTTCGTACAGGGCCATGAAGACGAGATGTTGGTTCAAGAGTTCAATCACCAGGTAACCGTGCCGACTGACCCTCAATCCGGTCAGCCTGCTGGTCAGCGCGTCCACAAGCCCTTCAAGTTCACCGTGGCCCTGAACAAAGCGGTGCCGTTGATGTACAACGCATTGGCCTCTGGAGAGATGTTGCCGAAAGTGACCCTCAAGTGGTTCCGCACCTCCGTAGAGGGCAAGCAGGAGCACTTCTTCTCTACCGTACTGACCGATGGCACCATCGTTGACATCGACTTCCAGATGCCGCACTGCCAAGACCCGGCGAAGTCTGACTTCACCCAGCTGATCCAAGTCTCTCTCGCCTACCGCAAGATTGACTGGGAGCACACCGTTGCCGGTACTTCTGGTGCTGACGACTGGCGTGCACCTATCGAGGCCTAAGAACCTCGCACCTTCATATCGCGATATTCCTTGCATCCTGTGGCCGATTTGCAACCGGCCTTTTATCCCGAGCTTTCTCCGGTCAGTCTTTGGCTGCCGGAGCTTTTATGTTTTGCCATCCCCCCGTTCTGACGTTTCGTGCGGAGTGATAGCAAAGCACACAAGAGGTTTGAATTATGTCTCCTTCCATTGCACTGCTCGGTGACATCGGCTCCGACCACGATGGCTTTCCACCAACCCCAGTGATCACCGCCAGCCCTGATGTCTTTCTCGATGGTAAACCTGTTGCCCGTCAGGGCGACCCGCTAGCACCCCACGACAAGCCCAACAACCCGCCCCATCCGCGCAGTATTGCTGGTGGCGTGGGATCGGTATTGGTCAACGGCAAGCCTATCGCGGTCACAGGCACCGCTGTGGATTGCGGCGGCGTGGTGATTGGTACTGGCAGTGGACAAGCAGGATAAGGAATAAGGGCATGGCACAGAGCACTGGATTACAATTCACCGCCAAGGTCGGCGCCTTGGCTGACAACACCTTCGCGGTCGCGAGCTTCAAGCTTGATGAAGGCTTGAATCGTCCTTTCAACCTCCACCTGGAGGTGGCCAGCCAGCAACCGGATATCGACTTTGGCGCCGTGCTGGATCAGCCCTGCGAGCTGCTGGTGTGGTACAACGGCGAGTTGCAACGCCGGGTTTGCGGGGTCGTGAGCGAGTTTGCTCAAGGGGACAGCGGTTTTCGCCGTACCCGTTACAGCCTGCAAGTCAAACCGGCCCTGTGGCGATTGGGCCTGCGCCAGAACTCCCGTATATTCCAGGCACAGAAGCCTGACGAAATCCTCAGTATCCTGCTGCAAGAGCACGGCATCACCGATTACGCCTTTGCCCTGAAAAACGAGCACGCCCAGCGGGAATACTGCGTCCAGTACCGCGAAACCGACCTCGACTTTGTGAACCGCTTGGCCGCCGAAGAGGGACTGTTCTACTTCCACGAGTTTGAGCAAGGCAAACACCGTATTGTCTTTGCCGATGATGCGGCGGCACTGACTACTGGCCCCGAACTCTTCTTCAACCTCGGCAACCGCTCGCTGGAACAGGGCGCGTATGTTCGCCAGTTCCACTACCGCGAATCAGTACGGTCCTCTGACGTAGAGCTCATGCATATTCCCACGCATGGCGATCGCTCAATAACATTCATGCCGATCACGTAATAACATCCATGCCGATCACTCAATAACATCCCAAGCCGATCACTTTTTACCCTCGATGGGAAACCATGATCGGCATCCATGTTATTGGTGACTTTTTCTCCCCGCTTCGTTAAACCCGCACTTTC